>JAEUMU010000163.1 GCA_016791325.1 Hyphomonadaceae bacterium | reverse complement strand
GGCGGTGCAGCAGATCCTGCCGGAACTCGGCAAGCGTAAGAACGCCAGCAATGAAAAGGCGCGCCGCGTGCTGGGCTGGGCGCCGCGCTCGAACGAAGAGTGTGTCGTCGCGACCGCGGAGAGCCTGGTGGCTCTGGGTCTGCTCAAGAGCGTGCAAAAAGCGCGGGCTTGATGTCGAAATCCGCCGCCGGCGCGCGTCACTGAGACAGCGGCGTGCGCCGCAGCCAAGGGAGCCCGCGATGAAATACATGCTGCTGATCTATGCCGAGGAATCCGCTTGGGCGGCGCTTTCACCCGATCAGGTCGCCCAGGAGATGGGCGCTTATTTCGCTTACAGCGACGCGCTGGGCAAAGCGGGCGTGATGGTGGGCGGCGATGAGCTGCAGCCTGTCGCCACCGCCAAGACGGTTGCGGTGCGCGGCGGCGCGGCAGAGGTAGTCGATGGGCCGTTCGCCGACATCAAGGAGGCGCTCGGCGGCTATTATTTGATCGAATGTGAGAGCATGGAGGACGCCGTGCGCTGGGCGGCGCAGTGCCCGGGCGCGCGGCACGGCCGTGTAGAGGTGCGTCCTGTCATGGCGCACTAGCGCATGAGCGCCGCAGCGGCGGCCGAACGCGCGGCGCGCGAGAGTTATGGGCGTTTGCTGGCGCTGCTGGCTGCGCGCACGCGCGATGTCGCCGCCGCTGAAGATGCGCTGGCCGAGGCGTTCGCGGCGGCGCTGACGGCGTGGCCGCGCGCGGGCGTGCCCGAAAGCCCTGAAGCGTGGCTGTTCGCTGCCGCCAAGCGCAAGCTGATCGACGCCGCGCGCCGCGCCACCACGGCGGCGGAGGGCCAAGCGCAGATTTTGCGCGGCATTGAGGAGATAGAACACGACATGGCCGCGCGCGATGGGCCTGACCGGCGCTTGGGCCTCATGTTCGCTTGCGCGCATCCCGCGATCGACCCAAGCGTGCGCACGCCGCTGATGCTGCAGGCGGTGTTGGGCCTCTCCGCCGAGCGCATCGCTGCAGCATTCCTGCTGGAGCCCGCCGCCATGAGCCAGCGTTTGGTGCGGGCGAAGAAAAAAATCCGCGAGTCCGGCGTGGCTTTCGACGTGCCCAGTCCGGATCTCTGGCCCAGTCGCATGGGCGCGGTGCTTGATGCGATCTATGCGGCGTTCACTGCGGGCTGGGCCGATCCGCTTGGCGCCGATTCCGAACGGTGCGGCTTGGCGCAGGAGGCGATCTGGCTCGGCCGGGTGCTGGTGTCGCAAGCGCCCGAGGAGCCGGAAGCGCTCGGTCTGTTAGCGTTGATGCTGCATCTGGAAGCGCGCCGTCCGGCGCGGCGCGATGCGACGGGCGGCTTCGTTCCGCTGGATCAGCAGGACACCGCCTTGTGGGAGATCGATGTGCAGCGTGAGGCTGAAACCTTGTTGCGCCGCGCCAGCACACATGGCCGGGCGGGGCGCTATCAGCTCGAAGCGGCGATTCAATCGGCGCATGCGGAACGCGCAAAGCGGGGCGCGCCAGACTGGGAGGCGATCACGCTGCTCTACACCGCGCTGGGCGAACTTACCGGATCGCCGGTTGCCCGGCTGAACGCCGCCGCAGCATTGGCGCAGCGCGATGGCGCGGCCGCCGGCCACGCCGCCGCAGAGGCGCTAGGGGAAACCTATCCGGCGTTGCGCGCCTATCAGCCCTATTGGGCGCTGTTGGCTGATCTTTCGGCTAAGCTGGGGCGCACACAAGCCGCGCGCGCGGCTTACGACGAAGCCATCGCGCGCGAACACGATGGCGCAGTGATCGCGTTTTTGGCCGCGCGGCGTGATGCGCTCTAGGTCGAACTGGCCGGGGCCGGTGCGTCTTAGCAACAGCGGCGCATCCGCCGCGCACGGAGAGCCATATGCACTACGCCATCCTTTGCTACGAAACCGCTGACGACTTCACCCGCCGCGAAGATCCTGTGCGCGTGGAGGGTTATCGCGCCGCGCACGCAACGTTTCTGAAAGCGCTGCGGGAGGCGGGCGTCGCCGCCACTAGCGTCGCTGGCGGCGCCGGCCTCGTCGCCCCGCACGCCGCCACCACGCTGCGCAAGCGCGGCGGTGCGCGCGAGGTGATTGACGGCCCCTACAGCGACATCAAGGAACAGCTTGGCGGCGTGTACCTGATCGACGTGCCCGATCTCGACGCCGCACTCGCCTGGGCGGAGCGCTGCCCGACCGCCAGTACTGGCGCTGTGGAAGTGCGCCCCGCCATGTATGCGCCGTAACTCTCAAGGGCCGTAGATCGCCGCCAGCTCGGCGCGGGCGGCGGCGAGCTCGGCCTGGAACTGCGGGTCGGCGTGCAGTCGCGCAACGGCGGCGGCCGCCACTATCTGCGCGGCGGAGATATCGCTCGGGTAGTGGAGTCCGCAGACGACGCGGCTCCAGCCGAAGTCGCGGCCGCGCTCAATGATGGCGTCGGCGCGCGAGGGCACGAGCTCCGCCAAGGTCAGCGCCCAGCTGAAGCCAAGGGCGCCGTGGCCGGAGGGATAAGAGAAACTTTCGCGCAAGCGTGGTTCGTCGGGAATGCAGGGGCTGATGGCGCTGTCGCTAAGATAGGGGCGCGGCCGGCGATGAATGAACTTGACGGGATCGCCGGCGAAACCCGCTGCGCGGCCCACATGCGTCAGCAGCGCGCGCGTGGCCGGCAAATCAGCGGCCTGGAACTCGGGACCAAGCACGACGTCGAACGCTGAGAACGGATCAATCGCATTGTCCTCAACTGCTTGTGCGCGGCGCTCGGCGCTCCAGGGTCCGCGCACGATCTCGCGCTCGGCCAATTCAAGCGCGCCGCCCGGGGCCGGCGGAGGCGGGAGGAACACGGCGGCATCGACTTGCACGGCCGCATTGGGCTGAGCGGTGAGCGGATGCGTGGGCTGCGTATCGGGCGCGGGCTGCGCCGTTGCGCATGCTGCAAGCGCGAAGGCGGCGGCGAAGATGAGTTTTATGTTCGGCATCCGCTTCTCCTGGCCATTGGCCTAGCAGCCTATCCATCAATCAGCGCGCGTCACAGGCCGGCGTTGTAGTGGCTCTCTCTATGGCTGGCTTTCATAAATCCAATTTTCCCCATCGCGAGGGACGCGCTATCGACAGGTGAGGAGGAATATCAGATGGCCGACGGAACCGACTCCAAATGCCCTGTGGCGCACTCGCGTGGCAGAACCAATCGCGATTGGTGGCCCAATCAAGTCAATGTCGATGTGCTGCATCAATTCGGCCCCGCCTCCGATCCGATGGGCAAGGGTTTCAACTACGCCAAGGAATTCGAAAGCCTCGATCTCGATGCGGTGATCAAGGATCTCAAGGCCTTGATGACCGACAGCCAAGAGTGGTGGCCGGCTGATTACGGCCATTACGGGCCGTTCTTCATCCGCATGGCGTGGCACGCCGCTGGCACGTATCGCACGGGCGACGGGCGAGGCGGCGGCGGTCGCGGGCAGCAGCGGTTCGCGCCGCTGAATTCCTGGCCTGACAACGGCAATCTGGATAAGGCGCGCCGCCTGCTTTGGCCGATCAAGCAGAAATACGGCGCAAAGCTCTCCTGGGCTGATCTGATGATCCTCACCGGCAATGTGGCTATCGAATCGATGGGCGGGCCGGTGTTTGGCTTCGGCGGCGGACGCGCCGACGTATGGGAGCCCGAGCATTACGTGAACTGGGGCGCTGAAGAGGCCTGGTTGGCCGATAGCAAGGCGCCTAACAGCCGCTATTCCGGTGAGCGCGAACTCGCCGGCAATCTCGGCGCGGTGCAGATGGGGCTCATCTACGTCAACCCACAGGGGCCGGACGGCAACCCCGATCCGCTCGCTTCGGCGCGCGACATTCGCGAAACCTTCGCCCGTATGGCGATGAACGACGAAGAAACCGTAGCCCTCGTCGCCGGCGGCCACACGTTCGGCAAAGCCCATGGCGCGGGCCCCGAAAGCCATGTCGGCAAGGAGCCCGAAGGCGCTGACATTTGCGACCAAGGGCTCGGCTGGACCTCGACATTTGAAAGCGGCATGGCCGGCCACACCATCACCTCCGGCATTGAAGGGGCGTGGAAGCCGCATCCCACCAAGTGGGACATGGGTTACCTCGACACCTTGTTCGGATTTGAGTGGGAGCTGACCAAGAGCCCGGCAGGCGCGCACCAGTGGAAGCCCAAGGGCGACGCCGGCCGCACTGTCGAAGACGCGTTCGATCCCAACAAAAAGCATCAGCCGATGATGACCACGGCCGATCTCGCGCTGCGGTTCGACCCGGAATACGAAAAGATCGCGCGGCGCTATCACAAGAACCCGCAAGAGTTCGCCGATGCGTTCGCGCGCGCCTGGTTTAAGCTGACCCACCGCGACATGGGCCCCAAGCAGCTCTATCGTGGCAAATACGTCCCGAAGGAAACGCTGATCTGGCAAGACCCGATCTCCGGCGCGCCGAGCACGATCAACGATCAGGACGCCGAAGCGCTAAAACAAAAAATCCTCGCGACGGGCCTTTCGGTGCGTGAGCTTGCGTCGGCGGCCTGGGCTTCAGCCTCGAGCTTCCGCGGTTCCGATAAGCGCGGCGGCGCCAACGGCGCGCGCGTGCGGCTGGCGCCGCAGAAGGATTGGGCGGTAAACCGGCCGGCTGAGTTGGCGAAAGTGATTTCCGCGCTTGAGGCGATTCAGAAGGGCTTCAACAGCGGGTCGAAAACTGTTTCGCTCGCCGATCTCATCGTGCTGGCGGGCAATGCGGCGGTGGAGAAGGCGGCCAAGGATGGCGGCTTCAATATCAAAGTGCCGTTCACGCCAGGCCGCGCCGACGCGACGCAGGAAGAAACCGAGGTGCACTCCTTCGCTTTCCTTGAGCCGAAGGCCGATGGTTTCCGCAACTATGTGCGAAAGCCCATCATGACGGTGGAAGAAAATCTGGTGGATCGCGCGCAGCTGCTCACGCTGACGGCGCCGGAAATGACCGTGCTGATTGGCGGCCTGCGCGTGCTGCAAGTGGGCGATGAGAAGCTTGGCGTGCTGACCGCGCGGCCCGGCGTTCTCTCCAACGACTTCTTCGTGAACTTGCTCGACATGGGCGTGAAGTGGAAAGCGGTCGATCCTTCGAACGATAATCTGTTTGAAGGGCGTGACCGCAAGTCCGGCCAAGTGAAATGGACCGGCACGCGCGCCGATTTGGTGTTTGGCTCGCACAGCCAGTTACGGGCGCTCGCGGAGGTTTATGGCGCTTCCGATGCGAAGGAGAAATTCGTGAAGGATTTCGTCGCCGCGTGGGCCAAAGTGATGGAGCTTGATCGCTTCGACCTCCGGAAATAGCGCGTCACGGCGTTAAGCAGGCAAAGGGCGGCGCTTCCGGCGCCGCCCTTTTTGCGTTGGGGGGCTTGCAACGAGCCGCGCTTGCGCTATTTGAGGCGCGCCAGGCCGGGCCCCTCTGGCGGTTCGTAAGAGCCGCGATGTCGGACTGGAGGATTGCGAGCATGAGGTGCGCGAAAGCGCCAAGCCTCACGGCTCACACGGCCCGGAACGCGCTTCGCCCGCAATCCCTCATTGTGACCGATGGATCGCCGCGCGCTCTCCCCGCGCGGCGGCCGCAATGCGCGAGCGGAAACGATCATGGACTTCATCTTCAATGAATATGCAGGCCAGCCGATCTGGCTTTGGTTCAGCTTCTTGAGCGTCATCGGCGCGCTGCTTTGGCTCGATCTCGGCGTCGTCAATAAACGCGACACCGTGATTTCGCCTGCAAAGAGCGCGCTAATGTGGGCGGGCTTCGCATCGCTCGCGGTGTTGTTCGGACTCTATGTGGGGTTCGTCTATGAGCCCGATCCGCGCTATTATATCTCGCCGGAGAACCTCAACCAGCAGGCGGTGCTTCAGTATTTCACCGGCTACCTGCTGGAAACCGCGCTGGCGTTCGACAACATCTTCGTCATCTCGCTGATCTTCGGCTATTTCGCCGTGCCGCGCGAATACCAGCACCGCGTTTTGTTCTGGGGCATTATCGGCGCCATTGTGTTTCGCGCCATCTTCATCTCCGCCGGCGCGGCGGTGGTGAATTCCTGGACCTGGGTGCTCTATTTCTTCGCCGCCTTCCTGATCTGGACCGGCTGGCGCATGGTGACGAACGCTGGCCATGAGATGAAGCTGGAGGACAACAGCCTCATCAAGTTCGTGCGCCGCCACATGAACGTGACCGACGAGATCACGAACCACAATTTCTTCGTCAAACGCCCCGATCCAAAGACCGGGCGCCTCGTCACCTTCGCAACGCCCTTGTTTCTCGCGCTGATCATGGTGGAAACTGCCGACATTGTGTTTGCGGTGGATTCTGTGCCGGCGATCTTCGCGGTCACGCGCGATCCTTTCATCGTCTATACGTCCAATATCTTCGCCATATTGGGCCTGCGTTCGATGTATTTCATGCTGGCCGCGGCGGTGGAGCGCTTTGCCTATCTGAAATACGGGCTCTCGCTCGTCCTGGTGCTGATCGGCGTGAAGATCATCTGGAACTTCGGGCTGGCGAAAGAGCTCGGCTGGGCGCCCTATCTGGAGCCGCAATGGGCGCTGCTGGCGACGCTTTCGCTGATCGGCGGCGCGATCCTTTATTCGCTTTACCGCACCCGGACGGCGAAGACCGGATAGGATCAGATCGGTCAGGGCGGCGTGTCGGAATCGCTGCGCGTGGATCGTCCTCTGGTCGATCGCAGCAGGAGCGCCGCCCATGACCATCACCATCACCGCCTTTGAAGCCGCGCTCGATAAGGGGCGCGGCCTGGCGCGCGACATGCGCGTGCGCTGGGCGCTGGAGGAGGTGGGCCAGCCATACGCCGTGCGCTACGTCGCCTGGGAGGAGTTCAAGGAAGAGGCGCATCTGGCGCGCAATCCATTCGCCCAGATACCCACGTATGAAGAAGGCGATCTGACGCTGTTTGAATCCGGCGCGATTGTGCTGCACATCGCTGAGCGTTTCCCGGGCCTGCTGCCGCAAGACGCCGCCGCCCGCGCCCGCGCGATCATGTGGATGTTCGCTGCGCTATCCACCGTGGAGCCGCCGATCATTGATCGCGACGTGGTAAAATACGCCGAGCGCGGCAAGATCTGGCAGGGAGAGCGCCTGGCCATGACGGATGCGCGTATCCGCGGCCGCTTGCGCCAACTCTCAGCGCGGTTGGGCGAGAGCGAATGGCTCGACGGCGCATTCAGCGCAGCGGACATCATCATGGCGCATTTGCTAAGCCGGCTTGAAGGATCGGGGCTGCTAGAAGAACGTGCTAACCTCGCCGCCTATGTCGCCCGCGCCGAAGCGCGCCCTGCTTACCAGCGTGCGTTTGCAGCGCAGAAAGCGGCGTGGGAGGCCAACACCTAAGCGCGCGGCAAGTATCGGAGGATCGCGGGATGGCGAAGCTCATCTTCGGAATGAATATGTCGCTGGACGGCTTCGTCGATCACGACAGGTTCGCGCCTGATCCAGTGCTGTTTCGCTATTTCATCGAGCAGACCCGAAGGACGGCGGGCAGCATCTACGGGCCGCGCTTGTACGAGCTCATGCATTACTGGGATGGCGATGATTGGGCGCAAAACCCTCAGGTGGAGGGCGACCTGCGCGCGTTCGCGGAGGCGTGGCGGGCCATGCCGAAATGGGTGGTGTCAAAATCACTGAAGCAGGTCGGCCCGAACGCGACTTTGATCAGCGGCGATTTTGAAACCGCGATCCGCAAACTGAAGGCCGAGCACGATGGCGAGATCGAGGTGGGCGGGCCGAAGTTGGCGGCAGGCTTGGAGAAGCTTGGCCTGATTGATGAGTATCACGTCTTCCTGCACCCCGTCGTGCTGGGGCATGGCGAGCCGTTCTTCGCTGGCGTGACGCCGAAGCTGCGGCTGGTGGGAAGCGAGCGGATTGGGGAGAACGCGGTGAAGTTAAGTTATGTGCCGGAGTAGATGTGGCGGTTCTGGTAAGTTGGTTTGGCCGTCTGATATCGCTGACGCCGCAATAGCGTTGATGAAGCAGCTAGAGAAAGAGTCGGGAACCGACGTCCCGCTGTAACGGCAAAAAGGCCGCTCCTTTCGGAGCGGCCTTCGTGTTCTTGTGTCTCGCCGTTCGCCTTACTTGAATAGCTTCGCCCAATTCCGCGCTTCGCGTTTGCGCCAGCCGCCGCGGTGATACGCGTCGCTGACAATGATCGGCGCAACGGACGTCGCTTCGGCGAACACCATCTGCTCGTGCACGGTGCTCACCTTGCCCCAGCTCGCCGCTTCTTGCAGCGTAGAGGAGGAGCAGGCGCCGTCGCGCACGTCGGCGACCGTGATCTGCACGGCGTATTTATGCACTTCGACGTCGTCGTGACCCAGAATCTCAGCGCAGACGACGGTGTCTTGCGCAAAGTTCTTCGGCACGCCGCCGCCGATCATGAACAGCGCCGTGGTGCCGGCGGCGAGCTTGATTTCCGTCAGCTCGCGGAAATCGCCGGCGCTGTCGATCGTCACGTACGGCTTCTTCGCTTTGCGCCGCTCGACCTGGTGCTTGACGATGCCGAAGCCGGCCGAGCAATCCGAGAACGCCGGCACGAAGATCGGCACGCCCTTTTCGTAGGCGCGCTGGATCAGGCTATCCTTCTTTTTGGCGTTGCCATTGGCGAGCCACTTGCCGATCTCATAGATGAACTCGCGCGAGGTGTAGGGGCGCGGCTCGAGCTGCTCGCAGATGTCGTAGATCGTGTGATCGACGTGCTGCAGCTCTTCTTCATCGATGTAGGTGTCGTAGATGCGGTCGATGTAGAGCGAACGCAGCGTGTTGTCGTCCGGGATTTCCTTGGCCTGATAGTGCTTGAAGCCGAGCGATTCGAGGAAATCCATGTCGATGATCGAAGCGCCGGTGGCGACGATGGCGTCGGCCATGTTGTATTCCACCATGTCGCGCCAAACGTGCAGGCAGCCGCCCGCGCCCGTCGAGCCGGCCATGATCAGCCAGGTCGAGCAATTTTGATCCTCGAGCGCCATGTTGAGGATCTGCGCGGCGCGCGCGGCGTCACGGCTGGTGAAGCTCATCTTGCCCCAGGCGTCGACAATGGGGCGCGCGTCGAAGCTGGTGATGTCGATGTGCTCGACCGGGGAGGAGAGAAGTTCCGCTTTGCGGTTGGTGTCGATTTTGGTGTCAGCCACGGGAGGTGCTCCTATGGGCGGCGTCAGAAAAACCAACCGCGCGGACGCTCCGCCGACACGCGATCAGCGGGTGCAGATAGGGCAATTCGGCTGGATTGCAAGAGATTTGAGGCTAAGGCTTCGCCCGCGCTTCGCTGGGGCTCATGCCGGTCCAGCGCTTGAACGCGCGCGAGAAGGCG
>JAEUMU010000143.1 GCA_016791325.1 Hyphomonadaceae bacterium | reverse complement strand
GGCCTCCTCAGGAATCAAAATCCGCGCGACACAGCGCGCGGGCCCAGCGAAGGAGCTTTACACTGCGTCGCGCACTCGCGGCAACGACTCGCCCGAGTCAAGGGGCATTTTGATGCCCGTTCGCTTCCAGAGCGTTACTGGACCGCCGTTTTGTGACGAAAAGTCATTATTAAACAATTTACTAGACTGATATCGCCGTTGACTGAGCCAAACGCGGCCTATCGCACTTTCGCCAACTCCAGCGGCGTGCTCGGCGCGCGCCAACTAAATGCAGGAGAGCGTCTTATGCCTGAAGCCTGGATTATTGATGCGTGCCGCACGCCGCGTGGAATCGGCAAGCTCGGTAAAGGCGCTCTGGCGGAGATGCATCCCCAGCACGTCGCCGCAACCGTGTTGAAGGCTATCGCGGAACGCAATGCCCTCAACACCGCTGAGGTGGACGATATCGTTTGGGGCGCCTCCGCCCAACGCGGCAAGCAAGGCGGCGACATGGGCCGCATGGCGGCGCTCGACGCCGGCTATGACATCAAGGCGAGCGGCGTAACTCTCGATCGCTTCTGTGGGTCTGGCATTACGGCGACCAACATCGCTGCGGCGCAGATCATGTCGGGCATGGAAGATGTCATCATCGCTGGCGGCACGGAGATGATGAGCTACGTGGCTTCCACCGCGGGGCCTAATCCGCTCTTGCTCGACGGCGGCAACATGCGTCTGCGCGCGCGCCATCCCCAATCGCATCAAGGCGTATGTGCCGATGCGATCGCGACGTTGGAAGGCATCACTCGCGAAACGGTTGACGCGCTAGCGCTGGAGAGCCAGCGCAGGGCGGCCATCGCCATTGAAGGCGGCTATTTCAAGAAGAGCGTCGTGCCCGTGACGCGAGAGGACGGAGCTTTGGCGCTCGATCATGAGGAGTTTCCGCGTCCGCAAACCACGCGCGAAGCGTTGGCGGGGCTGAAGCCTTCGTTCGAGGCGGTGGCGCAATATCCGCTTGATGAAGCAGGAACCACCTATGCCGGCCTGATCGGCAAGGTGTATCCGGACCTGAAAATCCAACATGTGCATCACGCCGGCAACTCATCGGGCGTGGTTGATGGCGCGGCGGCTATTCTGCTGGCGTCTCCAGCCTACGCCAAAAAGAACGGGCTGAAGCCGCGCGCCCGTGTTGTCGCCATGGCCAATGCTGGCGATAGCCCAACCTTGATGCTAAACGCGCCCGTGCCGGCTGCGCGCAAAGTGCTGCAGAAGGCGGGCCTCGGCATCGAGGACATTGATCTGTTCGAAATCAATGAAGCTTTCGCTGTGGTGGCGGAGAAGTTCATCCGCGATCTCAAACTTGACCGTGAAAAGGTCAATGTGAATGGCGGCGCCATCGCGCTCGGCCACCCTATTGGCGCGACCGGCGCCATTCTGATCGGCACGGTGCTGGATGAGTTGGAGCGGCGCGATCTCAAGCGCGGTTTAGTGACCATGTGCGCCGCTGGCGGCATGGCGCCAGCGATTATTATCGAGCGTATGTAGCCGTAGGCGCGGCGCGTTCAGGATATCGGCGCGCCCATCGCGCCAGAGCGCGCGTTTGCGCGGGGCGGCTGCGGTAGAGAAAGTCCGCGGGCAGGCCCATACGCAACGATGCTTGCGCGGGCGGCGCGCTGAGGATTGGCGTGCGTTCAGAGATCGCGCCTAGGCAGCGCAGAACGCGGCGCTCCATTGGCGAAAGATCATAGCGGGGGCCAAGGTCTAGTCTTGCGCGCACATCTCCCGGCAGCAGCGAGATCGCCGCTCGCGCCATGGCTTGGCGCAAGCGCGCCGGCACGCCCATGGCCCCGGGCCCCGAAGAGAATATCCCCAGGAACTCATGCACGATCGGGTGTGGCTCAAAGCGTGGCTGCAGGCGTGCGCGCAGAGCGTCGAATTGGGCGTTCGACCGGATTGGCGTCTCCACGCCAAAGAGCTGCGCGATCGGTGCGCCCTCATCGTAGAAGCGCTCCTGCTCGGCCACGCTGAGTGGTGTCACGAAACGATGGTAGGCGTTGAGGAAACCCCACTGCGCGGTGGCGCTCACCCAACTGAGCAATTCGGTGTCGAGCGCGCGATAACGTTCACCTGAGGGTGTTCGCCCTTCGACGCGGGCGTGCATGTTGTTTACGCCGCGGATAATGCGCTGGGCGGCTTCCTGCGGGCCATAAACGCCAATCATGGCCGCCATCGCGGTGCGGGTGGAGCGGCCGATTGGGTCGGCCCTGTAGTTGGAATGCTCCCACACGCCGGTGCGGATGCGCGCATCTGCAAACTCAAGCACGACGGCCGCCGCGCCGCCTACGCCCAGCGCAATGGGATTCTTGAACACGCGCCAGGAGACGGAGTCCGGCCCCGAATAGGCGGGCGCCCCCGGTGGCGACGCGAAATCGACCCTCCAGCCGAGATAGGTGTCGAGCTTGAACATGCGCAGAGTTGCAAGATAACGCACGAGCCGCGTTTCGCCACTCGGCGTTGTGTGTTGATGCTAGAGGGCGCCGACGGCCTGAGTGAGCCAGGCATCAGCGCCTGCGGTGTCGCCGGCATTGATGCAAGCGGCGGCTTCTTTGGCTGCGTCAGCGCACGCGGGAAGGTGCTTACGTTCCGCTTCAACGATGGCCAAATTGGCAAGCTGAATCGCACGGTGACGATCGGACGCTGTTGAGAGGTCGAGTAGTTGCACGCGCAGCCGCCGCAGCAGCGCGCCCAGCGGCGGTGGTTCGCCGGCGTCGTTCAATCGGCGGCGATCGCCCCAACGCTTACCTGCATCGCGACGGCGGCGGTCCGGGCCGAAATAGACTTCGTTGTCTACCCACTTGGTGGCCATGGCGCGGAACGCTACGCCACTATTGTGAATGCCGCGTAAGCATTACTGGCAAGCGCTACCGGCGTGGCGGTCGAATGAGCCCTTCTTGCGCTGCGGAGGCGACCAGCACGCCATCCTCGCGATAAATCAAGCCGCGGTTGAAGCCGCGCGCGCCGGATGCTGAAGGGCTATCCATCACATAGAGGTGCCACTTCGAAAAATCTGTAGGCCGGTGAAACCAGAGGATGTGATCAAGGCTCGCGGTTTGCACGCCTGAAAGCCAATTCACGCCATGCGGGCGCATACCTGTGCCGAGCAGCGAATAGTCGGAAGCATACGCCAGCAATACTTGGTTGACGGCGACACCCTCGCCGAGACTACCGCGCGCGCGCACCCATACAACCTGATTAGCCGCGAGCGGCTTTGGGTCGCGCAGCGCCACGGGATCAACCTGGCGCAGTTCGATTGGACTTGGGCGATCAAGGCGCCGAAGCGCTTCGGGGTCATTGGTGAACGCGGCGCGCCAGCGTTCGTCATCGTCGGGCACGCTGAGCGGGGGCGGGGCCGGCGGCATCGCTTCCTGGTGGTCGTAGCCGTCTTCGGGCAACTGGAACGAGCACGCCATGTTGAAAATTTGCTCGCCCTTCTGAATGGCGATGACGCGCCGTGTCATGAAACTACGGCCGTCGCGAGAACGCTCCACTTGATAGAGCACCGGTCGGGAGGGATCGCCTTGGCGAATGAAATAGCTCTGCAGCGAGTGGCAGATGCCAGCGCCGATGGTTTTGTAGGCGGCAGTCAGCGCCTGTGCGACGACCTGCCCGCCGAAAATGCGTCTGGTGGGCTCGGCCGTGGAAATGCCGCGAAAAAGGTTCTCCTCGATAGGCTCGAGATCGAGAACGCGCTTGAGTTCGTCCATTTCGGACATGGGCGTGCCTTCCTGGTCGTTGCGTGTCGATATGTCCCGGTGGGCGCGCGCACAAGGCCTGACGCTGCGCGGCTGCCATGCGCCGCGCGCCTTGGCGTTACGGAATGAGCCGCCCCGTGGAATCGCACCAGGGCTCGCGCCGCCCGCGCCAGGGGCGGGCGAGCCCCTCACGCACAAGCGCATCGCCCAAATCGCGCCCGTCAACCAGCACGTAGGCCACATCGCGGCCATAGCTGTCGATGCGCCCGGTGCTGCGGGTCTCAATGCGTTCGGCGTTGGCCAGCAGCGTGCGGACGCGCCGTGTCGCGCGCTCGCCCAGCGCGCGCTCGGCTGAGCAGCGGGCGTTGCGGCCCACTTCGGGGGTGTCGATGTTGGCGAGGCGATAGGTGACCCGCGTGGCCGGGTCTTCGAGTGTATCGCCGTCAATCGCGTGGATCGTTCGTGGCTGATGTGCCCGTGCCACGGGGCCGAGCGCGAAGAAAGCCGCGACGGCGGCCGCCACGAACACGCACGCGCCCAAACCAAGCACGGAAGTAAGATTTGATGCACGCACGCGCGCAATCCAGGGGCGAGCGCGTTAGCAA
>JAEUMU010000129.1 GCA_016791325.1 Hyphomonadaceae bacterium | reverse complement strand
TTTCGGGCGCGGCGGTTTTCTCGTTTTAGGAGAAAGCTTTGCAGGCATGGCGAGATAATAAGTGACTGGTCAGTTATTTACAAGGCGAATTTGCTCACCCGAAAGCTGCGTGTTGGCGGGTTAGGAGGACTTGGCGCGCCTCGGCGGGCGGTGGCGGCGGGCGGCCGTGCCGGGGCGGGCTAAAGCGCAGCGCCGGTGGGCGACGGCGCTAGTCCACCCAATCCTTCGCCAGGCTGCGCGAGGCCACCACGTAGAGCCCGGCGGCGACGAGATAGAATCCAGAGCCAAGCAAGATGGAGTAGCGCAGGCTCTCATCCCCGAATTGCGCAGAAAGCGCGTCGCTCATCAGGCCCAGCAGATATGTGCCGAGGCCGATGCCGATCAGATTGTTGATGAAGAGGAAGCTGGCGCTGGCGGTTGTGCGCATGTGCGCAGGGGCGAGGTGCTGCACCGCGGCGATGACGGGTCCGAGCCAGACGAGCCCAAGCGCTGTAGGCGCCAGAAATAGGAAAAACGCCACAGTCGGCGAAGGCGAGAGCAGCCCCAAGGCGTAGCAGGGCATCGCCAATAGCCACGCGCCCGCCGGCACCAAAGCGAACATGGCGCGCCGCGTCGCGCCTAATTTGTCTCCTAGCATGCCGCCGAGCCAGACGCCGATCACCCCCCCGACAAGCAGAATGGCGGAGTAGAAAAACGCCGCCTGCTGCAAATCGAATCCATAGGAGCGGCGCAGGAAGCTCGGGATCCAGAAGAACGAGCCGTATCCCATGATCGAAGAACAGGATGCGCCGAAGGAGAGCAGCCAGAAGCTCGGCTTCTTTGCGACGACTGCGAGCGAGTCCATGAAGCCCGCCTTGGGCGGGACGGCGCTCGCATCGGCCTTCACATCGAAGCGGCCGCGCTGGGGCTCGCGCACGACGGCGCGGAAGATCGGCGCGATCAAAACGCCGGCGACGCCGACGACGATGAAGGCCATGCGCCAATCGACGAGACTGGCGACGACGCCGCCCAGCGCAATGCCCGCAGCGCTGCCGATGGGAATGCCGAAGGAATAGACCGCGAGCGCGCGGGCGCGTTCCTTTGGGGGAAAATAGTCGGAGATGAGCGAGTACGCCGGCGCCACGCCGCCCGCTTCACCCACGCCCACGCCCATACGGGCCAGGAAAAGCTGCGTATAGCTTGTTGCTGCGCCGCAGAGCGCCGTGAAACCGCTCCAAAGCGTCAGCGCGCTGGTCATGATCCAGGTGCGACTCCAGCGATCAGCCCAATACGCAATTGGAATGCCGAGGCCAGTATAGAAGAGCGCGAACGCCAACCCGCCCAAGAGGCCCATCTGCGCATCTGAGACGCCGAGCTCCTCCTGAATCGGCACGGCCAGGATGCCGATGATCTGGCGATCAATGAAATTGAACGTATAGACGATGAACAACAGCGCCAGCACGAGAAAGCGATTGGCGCTGGGCGCCGGGGCTGCTGCTGCTTCGTTGGCCATAGAGTTCGCCTAGCTCAAAAACAAAACGGCGGCGCGAAGAAAATCCGCGCCGCCGTGTGAGGTCGCTTTCAGGGAGAGTTAGAAGCGGATCTCGACCGAACCGGTGACGGTTTGCGGCGGGCCGTAGAACGCCACAACCGAGTCGCCGAACACGGCGCCGGGGAAGTTATAGCCGCCGATGCGATACTCTTCATCGCTCAGGTTTTGGCCATGCAGGCCAACGCGCCAACGATCGTTGTTGGACGTCCAGGTAAGCGAGGCGTTGTAGAGCGTATAGGCGGTTTGATCGAGCAGCGGCGTGGCGAACTCGAACATCTGGCTATCGCCGCGGTAGGCCGCGGACGGCGTAAACGCGAGCACGCCATTGGCCAGCGGCACGCTGTAGGTGAACGATAGCGACGCCGTGAGATCCGGCGTGTTCTGGAACGCGGCCGAGCCAGAAAGATCAATCGGGATCGTCGTCGGCGGCGGGGCGGGATTCACCGCCGTCGAGCGGTACTCATCGAATTCGCCATCGATATAGCCGACGGCAAACGCGGCCGAGAAGTTATCGGTGAATAGCAGCCGGCCTTCGAGTTCGGCGCCGCGAATGGTGGCCTGAGCGGCGTTATCGACGAAGCTGGCGATGCTGCCGGTCAGGGTGGGCTCCTGGCGAGTGATCTGCATGTCCGAGTATTCGGACTGGAAGATCGCGCCGCTGACATTGATGCGCCCTTGCATCAGAGAGGAGTGGAAGCCGAGTTCGTAAGTATCCACGAATTCGGGATCGTAGCCGTTGACGGTGTTGGGCGTGAGCACCGCATCGCCGCGCATGTCGAACCCGCCTGACTTGAAGCCTTGGCTGTACGACCCGTAGAGTGTGAACGCTTCGTTCGGCGTCCAGGTGAGGCTGACGCGCGGCGTGGTTTCCTCGAAGGTGATGCTGTTGGAGTAGTTGGTGCGCAATAGCGCCGGCGTGGATGCGCCGCCGAAGAACGGGCTGCGCTGGCCGAGGAATGTTTGCGTGTAGTTGCGACGGAACACCGAGCCCGACTTGTCATCACGCGTCCAGCGGGCGCCGAGAGAGAGAGCAAGCGTGTCGGTGATGTCGAAGCTGACATCGGCGAACGCGGCCAGCGATTCAGTATCGACGCGGCCCTGCGTGAAGATCGTCGTCGCCGTGAAGGAGGCCACGGTGTCGAACGCGCCTTCGGCCATGGCGTCGAGGTAGTAGAGCCCGGCCACACCTTGGATGCGGTCGTAATCGAACAGAAGCTGGAATTCCTGACTCAGCTGATTGTCGGCGTAGTAGGCCGGAACATCGAGCGTCGGGTTCGGCGTGCCGTCGAAATCGATCGTGCCGCGGGTTTCGCCGCGGCGATAGGCGGTGATCGAGCGCAGCGTTAGCGCGTCGCTCAGCGAATAATCGACGTGCAGCGCCGCGCCCCGCGTTTCGACGTGGTTATCATCGCCGGAGCCGGCGCGGGTGTCGTAGATGCCGGGGACCACGTTGTAGCTGGCGCCGCCAGCCGCGAACGGCAGCAGGCGGTGGGCGTGACGCGGATTGGAATCGTCATCCAACGCATCGGCCGTGAAGCGCACGGTGAGGTCATTGGTCGGCGTCCATTGCGCGCTGATGCGCAGGGCGTCCACATCCTTGTTGTAGTGCTCCGTGCCGGTGTTGAGGTTCGTGCCGTAGCCGTCACGCGTATAGAGCGCCAGCGCGCCGCCGAGCACGAACGTATCGCTCAAAGGCACCGAGCCGGTGAGGATGGTTTCGAGCTGATTGTAGGAGCCATAGTTCAACCGCGCCGTGAGGTGCGGCTGATCGGTATCCATCATGCGCGTCACGTAACGGACCGCGCCGCCGACCGTGTTGCGCCCGTAAAGCGTGCCTTGAGGCCCGCGCAGCACTTCGATGCGGCTGATATCGAAGATGTCGAGCACGGCCGCTTGCGGACGCGCGACATAGACATCGTCCACATAGAGGCCCACGCCAGGCTCGAAGCCCCAGAGCGGATCTTGCTGGCCAACGCCGCGGATGAAGGCGATGAGCGTCGAGTTCGAACCGCGCGCGACCTGGATGGTGGCGTTCGGCGTCGTTTGTTGAAGCACGGTGATGTCGGCGGCTCCGCGTTGGTCGAGCTGCTCGGCGGTTTGCACGCTGATGGCGATTGGCACCTCTTGCAGCGATTCTTCCCGGCGCCGCGCGGTGACGACAAGCGTATCGTCGTCGGCGCTGACGCCCGCCTGAGCCAAAGCCGGCGTGCTCAGCGCGAAGGGCGCTGCGCAGACGCTGGCGAATAGAAGCGCATTACGCGCCGTTTCGCGAAACCGGTTCATGGGACTGCTCCTCCGCTCCTCAATTCGGGCCGCCGCTGGTTGCGGACGAAGGCCTCGACCTGTTGAAAGAATGCTTCCGGCGCCTCGAGATGTGGCACGTGGCCGGCGCCTGGAATGATTGCGTGCGCGCCAAGCGGCGCTGCGTTGGCGACGAACGCAGTCGCGCCTTCGGGATAAACTTGGCTTTCCGCGCCCTGCATCACGAGCATCGGCGTGGTGATGCTGGAAAGGCGCCCGCGGAAATCCTGTGCGGCCATTGAGCCCCAGAATTGCGCCATGGCTTCGGGATCGGCCTTGGCCATTTCCGCGCCGGCCCATTCGACCAGCTCTGGCGTGCGCGCGCGTGCGCTTGGGGCGAACATCCGGGGGGCGAAGCGCGAAACGTAGGCGGGCCAATCGGCGCGAATTTCGCTGAGCGTGACGGCGATATCCTCGGCTCGGTAATTGCCGGCGATGCCGAAGCTCCAACCGCCGTCGTTAGTAAGGCGCGGCGCCATTTCCTCGACGATCAACCCGCTCAGGCGCCCGGCAAGGCGCGGATAGGCCTGCCAAAGCGCCATCGCTCCCATGGACCAGCCGAGCGCGGTGACGCCGCGCAGATCGAGCGTTTCCAGGAAATGCGCGATATCGTCCGCGAGCGTTTCGATGCTGAGGGGAGCCGCGCCATGGCCGGAGCCGTGATGGCCCCGCAGAGTGGGGACCAAGACCCGGTTGGACTGGGAGAGCCGCTGGGACAAATCGGCGAAGAAGCCGCCATGCGCGGCCCATCCATGCACCAGAAGCAACGGGGCGCCCGCGCCGGTATCAGCGTAGGCCATGGCCGTCCCATCGTTCAAAGCGCATACCGGCATGACCGGCTGTTTCCCCCCGCCCTGGCGTTTTCACCGGGGCTGTTTTTCCTTGTCTTGGCGGTCAGCATAGCGGAGACTTGAAACATGAGTCAACATTCAGGTTCCGCTCCGGCGCAGGCTGAGGAACGCTCCGGCCCGAAAACCGAGCGCGGCCGCAGGACACTAAGGCGGTTGCTGGATGCCGCAGGCGAGGAGTTTGGCGCGCGCGGTTATCACGAGACCGCGATCTCCAACATCACTCAGCGCGCCGGCGTGGGGCTGGGCACTTTCTACGTCTATTTCAAATCCAAGGAGGAGGTGTTCCGGGCGCTTGTCGCAGACATGGGCGCACGGACACGCCATGCGCTTTCCGAAAGCGTGAAGGACGCGCCGAACCGGCTGGAAGCCGAACGACTGGGCATCCGCGCCTATCTGGAATTCGTGCGCACGCACAAGTCGCTCTATCGCGTGGTGATGGAGGCGCAGTTCGTGGCGCCGGAGGCCTACCGTGATTACTACCGCGTTTTCTCCGAAGCCTACCGCCAACAATTGCGCCAAGCGGCGGCGCGCGGCGAAGTGAGCAGCGGCGACGATGATGTGCGTGTGTGGGCGCTGATGGGTGCTTCCACATTTCTGGGTTTGAAGTTCGGCGTGTGGGAAGACGGCGCCGACGTTGGTGCGGTTTCGGAAGCGGCGGCGGATCTGATGATCAACGGGCTGGCGCCGCGGCTAAAGGAATAAGGCTGACGCCGGCTTGAGATCGGCGCGCGGTGTAGGGAGTATGTCATGGGTGTCGATCTGATCGACATCACCGCAAAGCGCGCGGCGCTGACGCCCGATCGCATAGCGCTGCTTGACGCGCTCAGCGGCCGCACGGTCACGTATCGGCAATTGGAAGATCGCAGCGCGCGCTGCGCGGCGGTGCTGCGTGCGCAGGGCGTGCGCCGCGGCGATCGCGTGGCCGTACTTTGCCGCAATCGCATCGAGTTTTTTGAGATCATGTTCGCGTGCGCGAAGTTGGGCGCCATCCTGGCGCCGTTGAACTGGCGCGCGCCGGCGCCGGAATTGCTTCCGGTGGCGGCCGATTGTACGCCGAAGCTGCTGATATTCGGGCGCGAAGATGTTGTCAGCGCCGCCGCACTGGCGGCGCAAATTCCCACGCAATTGGCGCTCGATTCCGGGGCTTATGAAGCGCTTTTGACGCAAACGCAGCCGCTCCGCAGCGAAAGCCGTTGGTTGGGCGACGCGACGTGGATGCTGATGTACACCTCAGGCACCACAGGCGAGCCGAAGGCTGTTATCCAGACCTACCAGATGAGCGCGGTGAATGCGTTTCATGTGATGCAGGCCTTCGGCGTGGGTGAGCACACGCGCACCATCAATTTCCTGCCGCTGTTTCACACTGCGGGGATTCAACTCATCACGCTTCCGACGCTGATGGCCGGCGGCCGTGTCGATGTGCTGCCGGGGTTCGATCTCGATTTGGCGTTGGGCCTGCTGCCGGAGCTCGACGTATTCTTCGCCGTGCCGGCGGTGTACCAGCAACTCGCGCTCGATCCCCGATTTGAGACGCTCGATCTCTCACGTGTGCGGGCTTGGGGGTGCGGAGGCGCGCCTTTGCCGGATGTGCTGGTGGAGCGGTACGCGGCCAAGGGCGTACGCGTCTGCAACGGCTATGGCATGACAGAAACCGGCCCTACCGCGTTCGTCGCCCATCGCGATGATGCGCTGACCAAGATTGGCTCGGTCGGCAAACCGCAAATGCTGCTGGATGTGCGCATCGTAGGCGCTGACGGGCGCGACGTGACTGAGGGTGAGGCCGGGGAAGTCTGGATGCGCGGGCCGGGCGTGACGCCAGGCTATTGGAACCAGCCAGATGCCACCGCACGCGCATTCAGCGAAGAGGGCTGGCTGAAAAGCGGCGATCTGGGGCGGCGCGATAGCGATGGCTGCTATTATATCGTGGGCCGTATCAAGGACATGTTCATCTCGGGTGGGGAGAACGTATATCCGGCCGAGGTGGAAAACGCCTTGGCGCGCCATCCCGCCGTACTTGAGGCCGCCGTGATCGGCGTGGCGGACGAAACTTGGGGCGAGGTGGGCCACGCCTTCGTGCAACTCAGGCCCGGCGCCGCAGCGACCGCGGCAGGCGTGATTCAGTTTTGCCGCACTAACCTCGCGGGCTATAAAATTCCCCGCCACATCACGTTCGTGGATGAATTCCCGCGCACTGCTGCGGGCAAGATTAGAAAGCACCTGCTCGCGCCGGCTCAGCCTGGCGCAGCGGGTTGAGGAGGAAAAATGGGCTTTGCTTCAACCCGCCGCGGCTTGCTGGGGGCCGCCTCCGGAGCGGCGCTGACTGGCGCGTGCGCGTCTTTTTTTTCGGCCGCAACTGACACCGGTAGCAATGGGCGCCGGGCGAGCACTTTGGCGGCCATGCGCCGGGCTACCGCCTTCATGACCGAGCGGGTGGCGTATCGGGGCGGCTATGTGTGGAGCTACCTGCCCGATTTCTCGCGCCGGTGGGGCGAGATGGAGGCCTACCCCACCATGATTTGGCTGCAGCCGCCGGGCACGGCGACAGTAGGCCACCTCTACCTTGATTGCTACGCCGTCACGGGCGAGGCCTTCTATTATCGCGCCGCGCGCCAGGTTGCGGATGGGATCATCGGCGCGCAGCACCCTTCCGGCGGCTGGAATTATCTGCACGACTTCGCGGGCGAAGAGAGCGCGCGCCGTTGGCACGAAACCATCGGCAAGAACGGCTGGCGGCTGGAGGAATTCCACCACTATTACCCGAACGCGACCTTCGATGACGCCGGAACGTCCGAGGCTTCGCAATTCCTGCTGCGGCTTTATCTGATCCGGCGCGAGCGCGCGCTGCGTGAGCCGGTGGAGCGGTCGATACGCTTCGTGCTGAATAGCCAATACGCCAATGGCGGCTGGCCCCAGCGTTATCCCCGCGTGGCGGGCGAGGTGCATTATGCACCCTACATAACATTCAACGATGATGTGGCCGATGAAAACATC
The DNA here is from genome assembly GCA_016791325.1 of Hyphomonadaceae bacterium. Taxonomy (GTDB): domain Bacteria; phylum Pseudomonadota; class Alphaproteobacteria; order Caulobacterales; family Aquidulcibacteraceae; genus Vitreimonas. The sequence continues at coordinate 2,134 of JAEUMU010000129.1, read as the reverse complement.
AAGTTCCTGCTGATGGTCTATCATACGCTGGGCGATAGCCGCGCGCTGGAAGCCATCCGCCGGGCGATGGATGTGTTTCCGCTTACGCAGCAGCCGGCGCCGCAGGCGGGCTGGAGCTTGCAGCACCACCATGAAACGCTGGCGCCGATGGGTGCGCGCTCCTATGAGCCGGAATCCCTCGCCAGCCACACCACGGCTGGAAATATCGCGCAAATGCTGGATTTCTATGAGTGGACCGGGGAGGAGCGTTTCATTGCGCGCATTCCCGAGGCGCTCGATTGGCTCGATAGCCTGCGTTTGCGCGAAGATCAGGTGCGGGTGCGCGGGCGCCATTATCCGACCTTCATCGAGATCGGCACCAATCGCGCGCGCATCAATCACCGGCGCGGCTCGAACGTCGTCAACGGCGCCTATTACTGGGACTACAATCCCGAGCGGGCGATCACGCACTATGGACAATGGCGGGCGCTCGATGTCGCGGCGCTGCGCGCGCGCTACGAGCAGCTGCGTGCGGCGGCGCCGGATCTTGCGGGCTCACCGCTGGTGCGGGGCAATTTCCGAATGCCGCGCTTGTTCACCACGCACACGATCTCTGTTTCCGATCTCAATTCGAATGTCGGCGCGGGCGACATCGCCCGGCCCACCCCCGAACGCGTGGATCAACTGGTGGCCGGCCTCAATGCAGAGGGATACTGGCCTACCCCGCTGACCGCGACGTCCAACCCCTACATCGGAGACGGTCCCGCCGTGCCCGCCCCGGGCGATTTTGGCATGACCCTGGTGGGCGACGCCTCCGACACCTCGCCCCACACCACGCAGAACCCGGTGACCGGTATTTCGACCGGAACTTTCATCCAGAACATGAGCGCGCTTCTGCTCAGCGTGGATTCAGGCCAATAGGAGCCAGGATGGAAAAGCCCCGGTGAGGGGGCTATCCTCGCGGGCGTGGGGATTGAGCCGTGAGCGAACAAGGGGAAGAGCGGGCGATCAGGCTGGCGTCGATCGTGGCGATCGACATTGTCGGCTTCTCGACCATGTCGGAACGCGATCAGCGCAACGCTGCGCGAAAGGTCGAAAATCTGCGCCAGCGTATCATTCAGGTGGCGGGCCAGCACGGCGGGCGGCTGTTCAACACCGCCGGCGATGGTTTCATGCTGGAGTTCAGCTCCGCAGGCGCCGCGCTCGGGGCCATTCAGGACATTCTCGATAAGCGCGGAAAAAAGGAGCCTCCCATTCGGGTCGGCGCGCATGTCGGCGATGTGGTGGTGACGGCGACTGAGGATTTGCTGGGGCATGGCGTCAATGTCGCGGCGCGGTTGCAGGAGCTGGCCGAGCCTGGCGCGGCGTTGGTCTCGGCCGAGTTCCGCTCGATGGCGCGGTCTTCGCCGACGGCGGCGTTCCAGTCGAAGGGACAAAAGCCGCTCGATAACATCGAACAGCGCGTGCAGACGTTCGAGATATTGTCGAAGCGCCAGCGCTTCGCGCGGGGTGCGCGGCGCGTGGGGTGGGGGCTCGCCGCCGCCGCGGTCGCCGGCGTGCTAGTGTATTTCAGCCCGGCGATGTGGCGCTTGTATCAGGACGTCTCGGGCCAGGCGCCAGAAGCACACGCAGGCGAAGCAGCCCCTGCCGCACCTGAGCGGCAGCCCCTCTACGCCGAAGCGCCGGCGCCGCCGCAATTTCAGCCCGGCCAAACGCTGCAAGATTGCGAATCTTGCCCAGAGATGACGGTGTTGGGCGGGGGCCTTTTCACGATGGGCTCGCCGGCCAATGAAGCCGGGCGCAGCAATGATGAAGGCCCGCAACGTGAGGTCTCGATCGCGCCGTTCGCGATCGGCGCGACGGAAGTGACGTTTGCGCAGTGGGACGCCTGCCTCGCCGGTGGGGGATGCAATGGCTATTCGCCGCCGGATCGTGGCTGGGGCCGTGGCGCGCGGCCTGTGACGGATGTGTCCTGGGAAGATGCGCAGGCCTATCTGGACTGGCTGAATGCCCGCGCGGGTGGCTTACGCTATCGCCTCGCGACAGAGGCGGAGTGGGAGTACGCCGCGCGCGCCGGCGCGGCGACGCCCTATGCGTTCGGTGCGCGCGTGACCGCCGCGCAGGCGACGTTCGGCGCCCGGCGCACCTCAACCGT
>JAEUMU010000207.1 GCA_016791325.1 Hyphomonadaceae bacterium | reverse complement strand
AAGAGGGGTACGACGATGAAGGCTTGGATGGCGGCGGCTGCGTTGGCGTGGATGGCGGCCGCGCCTGCGCACGCGCAAACGGCCAGCGAAGCGTTGGCGCGCGTGTTCGCGGATCAGCAGGCCCAAGCGTGGCGCGAAGAGCCGGTTTCCGCCACCCGCGCCGGCGTGCGCGATTATGACGATCGGCTTGGCGGCGTCACCCCGGCCGATCAACAGCGGCGGGAGGGGCAGGATCGCGCGTTCCTGGTGCGCCTGCGCGCCATCGACCGCGCCGCGCTGCCCCACCAAGAGCAGGTGAGCTATGATTTGTTCGAGGCGATGCTGAGCCAGGAGCTTAGCTTGGCACGCTACAATGAGTGGCGGATGCCGCTCAACAGCGATAGCGGTTTTTATTCCGGCGTGCTGATGCTGCACGAAACGCACGCGCCGCGCACGGTTCGCGACTATGAAACCTACATCGCGCGTCTGCGCGATGTGCGCCGCTATTTTCGCGAGCAGATCGCCAATATGCGCCAGGGCATGCGTGAGGGCTTTACGCTGCCCAGCGCGCTCATGCCCGGGTTGGCGCCAGTAATTGAGCGCATGCAGTTCGCGCGCGCTGAGGATGTGCCGTTATGGCGCCCGTTCGCGGCATTCCCGCCGACAGTGCCGCAGGACGAGCGTGCGCGTCTGGCCGCGGAAGGGCGGGCGGCGTTGGACGAAGCTGTGATCCCTGCGTTTAGCGAGTTCCGCGCTTTCTTTGTGGAGGAGTATGCGCCGCGCGCGCGCCGCACCATAGCGGCCACGGCGCTCCCCAATGGACGCGCGTATTATCGTGACCTTGTGCGCTACTTCACAACGCTCCCGGATGCGACGCCGGAGCAAGTGCACCGGATCGGGCTTGCGGAAGTGGCGCGCATTCGCCGCGAGATGGAGGCAGTTATTGCTGAGGCGGAATTTGACGGATCGTTCGACGAGTTCACCACTTTCCTGCGCACAGATCCGCAATTCTATCCTACCAGCGCCGACCAGCTACTGCGCGAAGCGGCGTGGATCACGCGCGAGATCGACGGGCAAATGCCCAATTTCTTTGGCCGCATCCCACGTACACCCTACACGGTCCGGCCGGTGCCGGCGCAGTTGGCGCCGAACTACACTACAGGGCGCTACTCTTCCGGGCCGATAGGCGCGGCGGGGCAGTATTGGGTCAATACCTACGCGCTCGAAACCCGCCCGCTCTATGTTCTGCCTTCGCTGACCGCCCACGAGGCTGCGCCAGGGCATCACACGCAGATCCAGCTGGCGCGGGAGCTTGAGGATTTACCGGCGTTCCGGCGCGCCTTCTATCCGCATGCGTTTGGCGAAGGCTGGGGCCTTTATGCCGAGCGTTTGGGCGAGGAAATGGGCATCTATCATACGCCATATCAGCGCTTCGGGCGGCTCACCTACGAGATGTGGCGTGCGTGCCGGCTGGTCGTCGATACGGGCATGCACGCCATGGGGTGGTCGCGCGAACGCGCCATTGATTACATGACGGAGAATACCTCCCTGACATCGCACGAAATACGTACAGAGATTGATCGCTATATCGGCTGGCCCGGCCAGGCCTTGGCCTACAAGATTGGCGAGCTGAAAATTGTCGAGCTGCGCCAACGCGCCGAGGCGGCGCTGGGGGATCGGTTCGACGTTCGTGCGTTTCATGACGCCGTTCTAGCCAATGGTGGCGTGACGCTGCCGGTGCTGGAGCGCGAGATTGACGCCTACATCGCAGCGGCCCAGGCGCGCTGACTACTTGGTGCCGTAGATGCGATCACCGGCGTCGCCCAGTCCAGGCACGATATAGGCGTGATCGTTGAGGCGCTCGTCGACGGAAGCGGCCCAGATCGATACATCCGGGTGGTGGCCGCGGAGCACGTCCACGCCTTGCGGCGAAGCGACGACGCAGGCGAAGCGGATATGCGAGACGCCATGCTCCTTGAGGCGATCAATGGCGGCGACGGCGGTGTGGCCTGTCGCCAGCATGGGATCGATCACGATGACGAGGCGCTCGTTCACATCCGCCGGCGCCTTGAAATAATATTCGACGGCCTTCAGTGTTTTCGGATCGCGGTAGAGCCCGATATGCGCCACGCGCGCGGAGGGGACCAATTCCAGCATGCCTTCGAGCAGGCCCATGCCGGCGCGTAGGATCGGCGCGAACACCAGCTTTTTGCCGGCAATGGTTTTGCCGCGCATACGCGCCACCGGTGTTTCGATCTCGACATCCTGCAGGGGGAGATCGCGGGTGACCTCGTAGCACAGCAGAGCGGCGATCTCGCGCAGGAGGCCGCGGAAAGAGCGGGTGGAGGTCTCCTTATCGCGCAGGATGGTGAGTTTGTGTTGCACGAGGGGATGATCGACGATGGTGACGCCTTGCATCAGAATACCGTTCCGTCGCTGATGATGGAAAAGGGTGGCGCGCCGTTGCGGGCGGCCTGCGCCGTCTCGCGCCCGGCGGCCCATGTGCCACCCTCAAGTACGCGCGAAAGCGGGAAATTCTCTGCGCTGAGCCCAAGCCGCGCGCGCACCAGCGGCGCCAGCCGATCCAGAAGCGCCACTGTGAGGGTGCGCCAGCCGACGACAAAGGGATCAGAAACGTCGTAAGTGCGCGCCAACGCTGCGCGATCGCGCGGCAATAGCACGCCGCTATCAATGAACAATCCGCCGTTGCGGTATTCAGCCAGGCCAGTAAGACCATCAATCTCCGTGACGCGCACGCCGGCGTTCTGCAATGGCTCAACCAGCGAATAGGCGAGCCATTGCGAGAGCTTGTGCAACGGCGTGAAGCCAAGTTCCGGGTGGGGCCAGCAATCGCCCAAGGAAACCCCATCTAAGATGGGGCGTTGCTCCCAGATGGGGCCCAGCGCTTCGAGCAGAAGGTCCAGAATCTTTGGCGCGGGCAGCGTGCCGCCTTCAGCGCGCGCCAGCAGCGTATCGTAGAGGCCGCCCGGCCGCGGGCGATCGGCGCGGGCGAACAAATCTCCGCGCGCCCGCACCTGCGCGCCGAGCCGGTTGAGCAGGCGCGCACGGCCTTCCAGGCCGGCCAGAGCATTATCTGGACCGACTTGAAACGCATCGGCAAGATTGCTGGCGGCGAAGTGCATAAGCGGCGCGGCGTCGGCGCGCAAAGGCGCATCGGCGTATTCGGAAAAGCCGCCGCTCTCAAACAGGCGCAGGCTGGCCAGGGCCAAGCCCTCTGAGCGCGCCGCGATGATCCTGCTCGCGGAATCTCTGTAGCGCCACGCGGGGCCCGCGCCAGCATCGAGGAGCACGGAGGTGATGGCCAAGTCAAACGCGGCGCGTGCTTGCTCGTGCGTATTCGTGAACTGTGCTTGCGCACTTCGCTCAGTCCAGAGATCGCGGCCAGCGAAAACGAAGTGACGCCAGCGCGCGTGAAAGGGGGGCGCCAGATCGGGGTAACGCCTTCTGATGACGCTGACGACGAAGTCGGCGCACGCGGGGAGCGCATCGAGACTGACCCGCCAGCCGGAGAGCGCGTCATCTCCCGCGAGCGCGAATGCTTCGTCCGCCTTCCTGCGCACGGCGTCGGCGCAAAGCAATGCGGCGGGGGTTTCAGAAATCCTTAAGGTCACGCCCAACCACGCGGGTCAAATCTTCCGCGCTAGGCGCGGCATCGGCGCTAAAATAGCCGGCGGCCTTCTTGGCCTCCAGCTCGACGCTGGCGTCTGACGGTACCAGGCCTGGCGGAATCGGCACACGCTCGCCGATGCTTACGCCAGCGCCTACCAGCGCATCATGCTTCATGTTGGACATTGACAGGAAGCGATCGATGTGGCTGACGCCCAGCCAATGCAGCACATCGGGCATGAGTTGCTGAAAGCGCGCATCCTGCACGCCAGCGACACACTCCGTGCGCTCGAAATACGTGGCGGCCTGATCGCCGCCGGGCTGGCGCTTACGCGCGTTGTAAACCAGGAACTTGGTGACCTCGCCCAAGGCGCGGCCTTCCTTGCGATTGTAAACGATAAGGCCGACGCCTCTGCCTTGTGCGGCTTTGACACATTCTTCTATGCCGTGCGTGAGATAGGGGCGGCAGGTGCAGATATCCGAGCCGAACACGTCCGAGCCGTTGCATTCGTCGTGTACGCGGCAGGTCAGGGCACGTTTGCGATCACCTAATGCAGCTGGATCGCCGAAGATGTAGAGTGTGACGCCGCCGATCGGCGGCAAAAACACTTCCAGATCCGGACGGGTGACGAGTTCTGGATACATCCCGCCAGTTTGCTCGAACAAGGTGTGGCGTAGCTTTTCCTCGTTTACGTCGAAGCGCGCGGCTACGCCGGGCAAGTGCCATGCGGGGTCGATCGCTGCCTTGGTGACGGCGATCTGGCCATCGGCGTGCAGCACCGTGCCGTCGGACGTAAGCCGGCCTGCGGCAATGGCGTCTTGGATTTCTGGCAGCATCAGACGCGCGCGCGTGATGGCGATCGTCGGGCGGATATCGGCGCCGGCGGCGATCTCATCATTGAACGCATCGACAACGAGATGGCCCCAGGGATCGAGCGACACGATTTTGCCGGGCGTTCGCCATTGCGGATGTGGCCCGATGGGCACGACCGGCGCAGTGTTGGTGAGATCGGGGCGGACGCTGGGATTCAACGCACCCGCGGAAACCGCCAGCGCGCGATAGATGGCGTAAGCGCCGCCATGGGCGCCGATGCAGTTGCGGTCGGGATTGGCGGGCGCGGCGATAATCGGCCCGCGTTCTCGCGCACTCGGCGCGCCCCAATTGATCGGATAGCGCGATTTGGCGGCGGCGCCGGGGTGGGAGGTGAGGCGGATATGGCCGATGCGGTTTTCGCTCATTGCGTGCAGCCTTGAGCGCCGAATCCTAGTGCGCTTTGTGTCGAAAAACAAAGAACAACACGGCGGAAGCGTGCTCGAGGGGGTTCACTTCGCCAGAATGTCGAGCATCGCCATGGCGGCGGCCGGATTTCGCTCCTTCGCGCCGCTGATAAAATAGAGAAACACATCGCCGTTCTTTTCCCATCCGCGCGCGGTCTGGGCCCATTTTTTGAGGGCGGCATTGGGATAGCCGGTGGGCTCACTGGCTTGGGTGAGCTCTAAGCGTGCGTAGGCGAAATCAGCCGTGGGTTCGATGATCAACGGATGCTTTTCCGACTCCACCGTGACGACGGCAATGTTGCGCGTCCGTGCAAGTTTAAGGAAGGCGTCGTCGGTGAAGCTCGCATGGCGCACTTCGAGGGCATGGCGCAGGCGCTGCTTTCCTAGCTTTTCCGGCAGCATGTCGAAATAGGCCGACATCTCGGCGGCGTCGAATTTCTTATAGGGCGCCATTTGCCAGAAGATCGGGCCGAGCTTAGCGCCCAGTTCTCCCACGCCAGAATTAAAGAACCACTCGATGGATTGCGCCGCCTCGCGCAGATCCTTGCGCTGTACGGCTGCGCGCGGCGCTTTCACCGAAAACATGAACTCGTCAGGGGTGGCGGCCGCCCATTTCTTGAACGAGGCGGCGCTTTGCGTGCGATAGAAGGTGGCGTTGATCTCGATCGCGGTGACGTGGCGACTGGCGTATTCGAGCTGCTTGGCTTTGGCGAGATCAGCGGGATAGAAGCTCTCTTCCCACGGTTCATAATTCCAACCGCCGATGCCGACACGTATCATCGCCCGCTCCTCCGGAAAATACGCTCCACCTCGAATTCCTGCGCCACGCGCGTTTCAAGCCAAGCCGGGGCGTACGCCACAACCGCCGCTTTAGCCGCGCGCCATACTTTGAGGTCGGCGGTTTCGTTGCCGGCATATACAAAGCCGGCGGGGAAGGCTTCACGCAGCGCTTGCGCCTTTGCGCGCGATTTCAGGTTGCGCCGCCCGTCGGAAGCGAACACGCGGCTGAACAATCCCAGATGCGTCGCGACGGCTTCAGCGTCGGCGCGGTCAGCGGCGGTGGCGAGTACGAGCGTGCGGCCGAGCGCGTGCTGTTCGCGCAGCCAATCGAGCAGATCCTCATTGTAGGGCAGGGCCTCTGCATTGAGGGGGTAGCGCTGCGCGAGCTTGGCCTTGGCGTTCGGTCGCCCTTCAGCGAGCCACGCGGCGAAGACCACGGCGTTCCATGGATGCTCGGTGCAGAAGCGCAGGATCGCCGTGGTGAAGACATCGCCACGAATGAGCGTCCCGTCGAGATCGACGGCCAGCGGCAGCATTATGCGCCTGTGAACTTTGGCGCGCGCTTCTCTGTGAACGCATCCACGGCTTCTTTGTGATCGGCGGTTTCATGGGCGAGTGCTTGAAATGCGGCGGAAAGCTCAAGCACGTCGGCGAGGCGGCTGTGTTGGGCTTCGCGCAGCAGCCGTTTGGCGAGGCGCACCGAGCGCGGCGGGTTTACCGCGATGCGTTCAGCGACCGCGTGCGCGGCCGCCATGAGCTGATCATCGGGAACGACGCGGCTCACTAACCCCATGCTCGCGGCTTCTTCCGCGCCGATTGTGTCGCCGGTGAGGATGAGCTCTGCGGCGCGGGAGGCGCCGATAGCGTTGGTGAGGATCCACGCGCCGCCGTCGCCCGGGATAATGCCGACTTTGACGAAGCTTGACGCCATCTTCGCCGAAGCACCAGCGATGCGGACATCGCAGAGGATGCC
>JAEUMU010000146.1 GCA_016791325.1 Hyphomonadaceae bacterium | reverse complement strand
CTTAAATACACGTAAAAGTCGCACAGAGAACCTCCAGCACCAACGTTCATCCCCAAACCCGAAACAGTTCTTAAAACCCCAACTGCCTGTAGGGCCTTAAAACCCAAAGCTACTACAGAAACCCATAACAAACCTTCACCGTGTCGCCGCCTACTTGGCGATTGCAGGGGCAAAGTTCATCGGTCTGCAGCGCGTCCAATACGCGCAGGGTGTCCTGCGGATTGCGGCCGACGTTCAGGTTGGTGACGTAAACGTGTTGAATGGTGTTGTCGGGATCGACGATGAAGGTGGCGCGCAGCGCCACGCCATCGGGGGAGCGCACGCCCAGGCCATCAACCAGCGAGCCGTTGGTGTCGGCGAACTGCCATTGCGGCAGCTTGGCGAGATCCTTGTGATCGCGCCGCCAGGCGAGCTTGCAGAATTCGTTATCAGTGGAGCCGCCGAGCACGACGGCGTCGCGGTCTTCGAACTCTTTGTTGAGACGCGCGAATTCAGCGATCTCGGTCGGGCAGACGAAGGTGAAATCCTTCGGGTAGAAGTAGATGACCTTCCACTTGCCCTCGAAGCTCTTCTCAGTGAGTTCCTCAAAGGCGGACTTGCCGGCTTCTTCATGCTGCATGAAGCCTGGCTTCACGCCGGTGACTTTGAATGACGGCAGCTTCTCGCCGATGCCCAGCATCTCGATCTCCTATCTCTATTCCGTTGGTGCGGATGCACGAGATGTAATGCGGTTTACGCGGAAGCCAAATTGATCCTGCGCGCGTGCAGCATAGAAAAAAGCTATACGTTACCTATGCTTGTCGGGATGGGTCGATCTGCACTTTTGCAATGCGGTGCAACGGCTCGCCGGTTGCCGCAGCGCAAGGGGGCATTTTGCGGCCGCCGTGGTTAAGCCCCGGCAACACGTCTGAACCGAGATGCAATCTCAATGAAGCGAAATTTACCATAAAAATCAGCAACTAAGCGCAGCGCCCTCACCATGCCTTAACCGTGAGGCGTTTCATTATGAGACCCTGGAGTGAGCGCAGAAAAAAGCGATCGCCCAGGGGTTGGCGTTGTGGTTGCGAGGCGCGGAATGGCGCGGGTGGTGGTGTTGCTTGGGGGCTTGAGCCCCGAACGGCCTGTGAGCCTCACCTCTGGCAAGGGGTGTGCGGCGGCGCTCGAGCGGCTCGGGCATGAGGTCATTCAAATCGATCCGCAGAATCCGGGCTGGATCGCGGAATTGAGAGATGTCGCGCCGGACGCGGTGTTTAACGCACTGCATGGCGAGTGGGGCGAAGATGGGCGCACGCAGGGCGTGCTGGACTATCTGAAGCTGCCCTACACCCATTCCGGTTGCCTCGCCTCTGCGCTGGCGATGGACAAGGACAAGTCAAAGGCGGTGTTCGCACAGGCGGGGTTGCCGCTTGCGAACGGCAAGCTGATGCATCGCCTGGAGGCCGCGAAAGGCCACCCGATGCCGACGCCCTATGTAGTGAAGCCCAACGCGCAGGGTTCATCGGTGGGCATCTTCATCGTGCGCGAAGGCGCCAACCGGCCGCCAGAACAATTGCTCGATCCCGACTGGACCTTTGGTGAAGAGGTGCTGGTTGAAGAATTCATCGACGGCAAGGAACTGACCGTTGCCGTGATGCATGATCGCGGCGCGCTGGCGGTGACGGAGATTTTCGTCACTAGCGACGGCGACTGGTACGATTTCGACGCCAAGTACGCGGCCGGCGGATCGAAGCACGTGGTGCCCGCCGATATTCCGCAAACGGTGGCTGATCAATTGATGCGCGCTGCGGAAGCTGCGCACCACGCGCTGGGCTGCCGCGGAGTGACGCGCAGCGATTTCCGCTACGATCCCAAGCGCGACCGCATCGCGTTGCTGGAAGTAAACACTCAGCCCGGCATGACGCCGACCTCGCTGGTGCCGGAGCAAGCCGCGCATATCGGCATGAGCTACGACCAGCTGGTGCAGTGGATTTTGGAGGACGCATCATGGCCGCGATAAGATCGCGCCGGGGCGGACGCTCCGACCCGCCGCCGCCGCCGCCGCGCCGTGGGCGTCGCAGGCCGCCCCCGGCGCCGCCGGCCGGCCCCATGCCGCGTTTGGCGCAAATCAAATTAAATGGCGGGCTGCAATCCGACGACGTGCAGGTTTCCGGCAAGAGCTTGGCGCTCGCGCTCGGCGGTGTGGTGGTGTTTGCGGGGCTGGCGATTGCAGGCGCGGCCTGGCTGGGCTCTTCGCTGTTCGATGTGCGCGAAGCGATGGCGCGTTCCGCAGATGGCGCGGCCGCGAGCATGGGCTTCACCGTCGATACAATTGAGGTTGAGGGGGTAAATGGGGCGCGCGCGCAGGAAGTGCGCGCCGTGGTGACGCCGGAGGGGCGCCATTCAGTGCTTTCGCTCGATCCCGCCGATGTGCGCACGCGCGTGGAAAGCCTTGACTGGGTGGCGCGCGCGCGCGTGCAGCGCTTGTGGCCTTCGACGATGCGCATTTCGGTGGAGCGCCGCCAGGCTTATGCGCGCTGGCAGGAAGACGGAGAAATTTCCGTCATTGATTATAATGGCGAGCGCTTGCTGGCTGAACGCGCCGCCGATCATGGCGAACTGCCGCTGGTGGTGGGCGCCGGCGCCGGGCCCGCGGCCGAGCCGCTGCTGATCGCGTTGGAAAACTTGCCGCAAGTGCGCGCACGCTTGGAAGCTCTGGTGCGGGTTGGCAATCGGCGCTGGAATGTGGAACTTGTCAGCGGCACCACGATCGCGCTGCCAGAGCAGGGCGCGGCGGAGGCGTTGGCTCAACTGGAACGCCTCCAGAGCGAGCATCGTTTGCTCGATCGCCCGCTGGCGCAGATTGATATGCGTGCGCCTGGGCGTGTGGCGGTGCGCGTGCATCCTGTTCTTGCCGGCGGCATGCGCCCGCTGCTGGGAGGCGCATGATGAGCGCGGCTTACGACACTTACGCTTACGACGAGCGTGATCAGGCGCCGCTGGCGGCGGCGTCAGCGCGTCCGGCCCCGTTGGTGGCGGTGCTGGATGTCGGCGTTTCCAAGACCGTTTGCCTGGCCGCGCGGCGCGATCCGGTGTTGGACATGCATCCGGAGCGGCCGGTGCGCGTGCTTGGGGTGGGCCAGCAGACGGCCCCGGCGATCGCCAGCGGCAAGCCTGCCGATTTTGACGCTTGCGCCCGCGCCATCCATGTGGCGATCGATGAAGCGGCGTATATGGCCGGTGCGCAGATTACGCGCGTGGCCGCGTGCTATTCAGGCCCCGGCCTCAACGCGCGCATCCTGCGCGGCGCCGCGCGCGTGCGTGGCAAGATGATCACCGGGCGCGATGTGGAGGCGGCGGTTCAGGCGGCGATGCAGTCGATGCCGACGCCGCAGCTTTCGTTCCTGCATGTGGAGCCGCTGCGCTACTTTATCGACGATGGCGACGCCGTGTTCGAGCCTATGGGGCAGGCCGGCAAGACGCTGGCTGTGGAAGTGTGCGCCGTGACCGCGCCGACGGAAGCGCTCAACGCGCTGAAAGCGTGCATCCGTCAAGCTGGCGCAGAGGTGGAAGAGATCGTAGCGGCGCCGAAAGCGGCGGCGCTCGCCGTGCTGAGCCCCGAAGAGCGCCAGGCCGGCGCGCTGGTGGTTGATCTGGGCGCTGGTTCGATCGGCATTTCGGTCGTGGCCGGCGATCAGCTGTTGCACGCGGAAACCATTTCCGCCGGCGGCGTGCGCCTAACGCGCGATCTGGCCGCCAAGCTGGAAACGACGTTCGCTGCGGCGGAGCGCGTGAAGCTGGCGTTTGGCGCGGTGGCGGGCGCGTGCGATCCGCGCGAGGCGGTGCAAGCGCCTAAGCTGGGACTTGACGGGCGCCTGGAAGCCTCCACCACGCTGCGCGGGGTGATCGCTGATACGCTTTCACCGCGGCTGACGGAGATGCTACTGCTGGCGCGCCAGCAGATGACGCGCGCGGGCTTCGTTGGCGAGGACGCGCCGACGCGCGCCGTGCTTGTGGGCGGGGGCGCGACCATGCCGGGCGTGCGCGAGCTGGCGGCGGAGGCGTTGGGCATGCCTGTGCGCATCGGCCGGCCGTTCGACCTTTGCGGGTTCGACCACGGCGAGGCCAGCCCGGCCTATGCGGCCGCGGCGGGACTACTGCGCTGGCGGCTCGATACGCCGACGCTGGATGACGTCGATGATCACTTCCAGCCCTCGCTTGCGCATATGGCGCGGATGATGCGCAACAGCGCCAGCAACGCCTGGCGCTGGCTGGTCGAGAATTTCTAGAGCGCCGCAGGTAGCAGGGGCCCGGCGCGGCTGGAGAGTTCAGCCGGCCGCGCGGCGCATTCCCGTTGTGGGCGCAGCGAATTCCAAAACCGAACGCGCTTTGGCCGCAAAACCGCCGCCGTCCATTTCGAGACCTTAACGAATGCTTAAGCGCCTGCCGGGAGGCTGCCGTGCGAGCATGGACGAATCGTGCGAGTCGATCGTCCTTGGAGCGGGTAATGAACCATCTGAGTGCGCCGTCTATGCAGGAATCCCGGCCACGCATCGGCGTGTTCGGCGTTGGCGGGGCGGGCGGCAACGCCGTCAACAACATGATCGACGCCGGTTTGCAGGGCGTGGAGTTTGTCGTCGCCAACACCGACGCGCAGGCGCTGACGCGCGCCAAGACGCCCAACCGCATCCAGCTTGGCCAATCCATCACGGAAGGATTGGGCGCAGGTGCGCGCCCGGAGGTCGGCCAGGCGGCGGCGCAGGAAAGCCAGCCGGAGATCATCGAGTTCCTGGAAGGTGCGCACATGGTGTTCGTCGCCGCCGGCATGGGCGGGGGCACGGGCACGGGCGCTGCGCCTGTGATCGCGCGTACGGCGCGCGAGCGCGGCATTCTGACGATCGCGGTGGTGACAAAGCCGTTTCACTTTGAAGGCCAGCGGCGCATGCAGCTGGCTGAGAGCGGCGTGCAGGAACTGCGCAAGCACGTCGACACGCTCATTGTTATTCCCAACCAGAATCTCTTCCGTGTCGCCAATGAGCGCACGACCTTCGCCGAAGCGTTTCAGTTGGCGGATCAGGTTCTCTATTCGGGTGTGCGGGGCGTCACCGATCTGATGGTGATGCCGGGCCTCATCAATCTAGATTTCGCGGACGTGCGCACGGTGATGGCCGAGATGGGCACCGCCATGATGGGCACCGGCGAAGCCGAAGGCGCCAACCGCGCGCTGGAAGCGGCGCAAGGCGCGATGGCCAATCCGCTGCTCGACATCGTGTCGATGCGCGGCGCCAAGGGCGTGCTGATCAACATCACCGGCGGTTTCGACATGACGCTGTACGAAGTCGATATCGCCGCCAACGAAATCCGCGCCGAAGTGGACGCCAACGCCAACATCATTCTGGGCTCCACCTTCGATGAGAGCCTGGAAGGGCGCATGCGCGTAAGCGTGGTGGCGACGGGCATCGATGACGAGGCCATCGTCACGCAGCAAACCGTGGTCGAGCCAGCGCGGCGGGCCACCGAGGCGCCGTTGCGCCGCCCGGCACAGCCGCCCGTGGCCGCACGCACGCCTGAGCCCGCGCCGGTGCGCGAGCCCGCGCCGCAGCCTGCGCCGCGCCCGGCGTATGAGGAGCCGCGGCCCAGCTTCGCCAATGACGCCGAGCCTGAGCGCCGCTCAGGCGGGGGCGGCTTCAACCTGTTCGGCTGGCGCAAGCCGGAGCCGCGTGACGACGATCCGCCCGCCTCTTATCGCGAACGCGAATTCGAGGAAGACGACGCGCCCGCGCCGCCGCGCCGCGCGCACCAAGATCAGGTGCGCGATCCCGCGCTGGATGAAGAGCTGGAAATCCCGGCCTTCCTGCGCCGGCAAATGAACCCGCGCTAGCCCAGCACGGCCTCCACGATTGCGTTTACATGCGCGCGCCCGGAATCGAGCGCGGGAAATCCAGCGGTTTCTTCGTTGAACGCGAGCGAAAGTTCGGTGCCCGCGAGGATGACAGCGTCGGCGCCGGCGTCCGCCATGCGCATGGCGACGGCGCGAATGGAGGCGATATCCGCGTGACGCGGCTCGCCGGTCCGGGCGATGATGAGGTAGTTCGTCGCCACGAGGTTCTCGTCTTCGGCTGAGGGCCGCACGATATCGACATCCTGCAGGCGTCCGAACATCGCGTGCTCCATCACGAAGCGTGTGCCAAGCACGCCCACGCGCTTGGCCTTGCGCTGGCGCAGCTCGGCGTTCACGCAGCTGAACACATCGACGATCGGCAGCGCCGCGATGGGTTCGAGCTGAGGCCAGCAGATGAGCGGCGTGACGGCGGCGATCGCCGCGAGCTCGCAGCCGGCGGCTTTCAGCGCAATCAGGTGGTGGTTGAGATAGGCGGCGAGGGTTTCGTGCTTGCCCTCTTGCACCAGCGTATAGGCGCGCCCGATTTCGGCGTGGGAGAGCATCAAGCCGGGCTCGATGCCGCGCGCCAGGAATGCGGCCGTTAGATTTTGATAGTAGTAGAGCCCGGCGCCGACGCCGAGGCCGCCGATTAGGCCAAGCTTTTTCATGCTATCGCCTCCGTTCAGGCGTTCCAAAGTTTCTTGCGCATCGCTGCTTCGCGCTCCGTGAGCACCCCGGCCTTGGCGAGCGTATCGAAGCCGGCGAGCGCCTGTGCGCGCGCCGCGTTATCGCCGAGTTCGGCGATGTGGCTCAGCACGATGGCGCGAAAGCGAATGGCGGCGATGGACTCGTGATCGTGGAAAATGCGATCGACCAGGGAGAGTTCATCCTCCCATGCGCCGCGTGCGGCATGCTTATCGCCGCAGGCGAGGGCGGCGAGGCCATACCGTTCAAGCGCCGTGGCGAGCGCCTGCGCGGCGACGAGATCGCCCGGCGTGGTTTCGGCGAGCTGGAGGCGGATGTCGATGCTTTCGGCCAGCGCGGTGCGCGCGCTTTGCGGTGATTGCGCCTCGAGCGCCGCTTCCCCCAGCTTGACGAGAGCAGCGGCGAGCGCTCGCTTGGTGCGGCTGTCCAGGGCCGAGCCTTCTTGCGCAAGGCGGCGAAATTCCACGGCGCGCGAGAAGGCGTCGAACGCGTGCGCGGCCGCGCGGGCCGCTCGCGCGGTTTCGCCCAGGCGATCCCAGCAGGCGCCGAGTTCGCCCAGCCATTCGCGCGACGCGCTTGGCGCGCGGGCCTGCCGCTCAGCTTCGATGCGCGCTTCTTCCGCCGCCGTGCGCGCGGTTTCGAGCGCGCCGCGACGCAATGCGTGGTCAGCTTGGTCGAGCAGCGTGTGCACGTAGAGGCGCGCCACAGCCGCGCTGCCCCGGTGCAGCCGGCGCGCCAAGGCGGCGGCTTGCGCCAGCGCTTCGGCGGCAGCGTCATGATCTTCGATCGCCGCCAACAATGCGGCGCTGACACGCCACGTGCCGACGAGCGCCAATTCCTCATGCGGATGCAAGGCCGCTAGGCGCACGCGCGCTTGCAGCGATTTTTCCATGCCCGCGCGCGCATCGGCGTGGGCGCCGCGCATGAGATCGGCCTCAGCGGCGAGGGCCCAGGCGTCGGACAAGACGGCGCGCCAATGTGGCTCATCCTGTTCGATTAGGGCCAGCGCTTCATAGCGGCCGATGGCGTGCGTCAGGCGCCGGCGCGCGGAGGCGGGCTCACCCTTATCGAGTTCGAGCGCGGCCAGGCGCATTTCCGCGTCGGCGATGTCGGCGGCGAGTTCGGGGCTTTCGCTGACATGAGCGGCGCTGGCGTGCAGCATGGCGGCGGCGCCTTCCGCGCCGGCCAGCGCGCGGGGGAAGTCGCCGTCGGCGGCGTCGAGCTCGGCGATGCGTCCGCGTGCGCGCGCATACCAGCGGGTGGCGCTGGGATCGCCGGGATTTGCGCGAAGCAACGCCTCTTCGATCCGCAGCGTTTCCGCGTAGGCCGCGCGCGCGGCGGTGTCTCCTGTCACGCGGGCGATCTCGCCGATAATGAACGCGGCGCGGGCGCGGGCGGCCTCATCCACAGCTTCGCGCAATACGGTTTCGGCTTCGGCGCGCGCCTCCGCCAGCGCCCCGTTTTCCGCGTGCAAGCGCGCCAGCGCCAGCCGGGGCGCAGGATCAAGCGGCTGCAAGCGCGTGAGCGCGGCGAGGGCGGCGCGGGCCTCGGCGGGGTCGCTTTCTTCGGTGAGAAGGGCCAGGCGGCGGAGCGCCTGTGGCGCCTCAGGCCCGCCGCGGGCGGCGTGGCGCAGCGCTTCGAGCAGGGCGGGCGGGACGCGCGGGGAATTGCTCAAAGGGGCGTCCAAGGGCTTGAATTGAGGGGCATGCGGGTCGCGATTTGGCCGTCTTGGTTAACCGTCACAAACCGTAACGCAACGTGTGTTGTGAGGGGAGGAACGGGCGCCGTAGAGCAACGGTTAGGGTCGGGGGGCCCGAGTTTTCCCTTGGGGAAGGGATCGAAGGGTGGTTCCGTTGCGCCGTCAGCAAACCATAGCAGGCCCCGCCATGTGCGCTGGTGTTGGCGTCCATTCCGGCGCCCATGTGCGCCTGGCGCTTACGCCGGCCCCGGCCGATACAGGCATCGTGTTCGTGCGCACCGATGTGCGCGGCGTGGACAACCTGATCCGCGCGCATGCCGATTTTGTGTCCGAGACCCGCAATTGCACCACGATCCGCAACGTAGCCGGCGTTGAGGTGGCCACGGTAGAGCATCTGCTTTCGGCCTGCATGGGCCTGGGCATCGACAATCTGGTGGTTGAGATCGACGGCGCGGAACTGCCGATCCTGGACGGTTCGTCCGCGCAATTCGTGCAGGTGCTGCTGAATGCGGGCGTGCGCGCGATCGCTGCCCCCCAGCGCGTGATCCGCATCATCGAGCCGATCGAAGTGCGTATGGGCGCCAAGAGCGCGGCGCTGCTGCCGGCCGAGGATTTTGACGGCCTGGATCTGGACGTGACCATCCGGTTCGCGGATCCGGCCATCGGCGTGCAGAACCGCCGCGTGCAACTGACGCCGGAAAGCTTCCTCAACGAGATCGCCGATGCGCGGACGTTCGGCTTTCTTTCCGATGTCGAAATGCTGCGCGCTGCCGGGCTCGGCCGCGGGGCCTCCATGGCCAATACGCTGGTGGTGGATTCCGGGCGGGTGGTGAACCCCGAGGGGCTTCGCTTCGATGACGAATTCGTCCGGCACAAGCTGCTCGACGCGGTGGGCGATCTGGCCATGGCCGGGGCCCCGATTTGTGGCCGCTTTGTGGCCGACCAGCCGGGGCATGCGCTGAACGCACGCCTCGTGCGGGCCCTGCTGGACACGCCGGAGGCCTGGCGCTGGGAGCTGGAATCCGGCCTAGAACCGGCGCCTATGGCGATGCCGGCGCTTTCGGCTGCGGCCGGCTGATCCAGCCCGTTCGTGCGACAGCCGCAGGCGCTTTGCGCCGGGCGCTTCATCCTGTAATCAGGCCCAGCCGCGCTTCGGCGTGCGCCCATTTCCGCCGGCAAAAAGAGGCCAGGTAATGCACGTTCGAAACATGCAAATTGCTCGCGCGCTGGCCCTTGCCGTGTTGGCGACTGGACTGGCCGCGTGCGGCGGCAATCGCGCCAGCCAGAATGTGCAATATGTGGAAGAGCCGGTGACGCAGCTGTATTCGCGCGGCGCCGATCAGCTTGACCGCCGCCGCTGGATGGACGCCATCGCCTCGTTCGAGGAAGTGGAGCGCCAGCACCCGTATTCTTCTTGGGCGCGCCGGGCGATGCTGATGGAAGCCTACGCGCACTATCAGGCCAACCAGTACGATGAATCCATCGAGGATGCGCAGCGCTTCCTTTCGCTGCATCCTGGCAATGAGAGCGCGCCGTACGCCTATTATCTGATCGCTATCTGTCACTTTGAGCGCATCCTCGATGTGGGCCGCGATCAAGCGACGACGGAGCGCGCGCTGCAGGCGTTGCAGGATGTTGTGCGCCGCTATCCCGAGAGCGCCTACGCGCGCGATGCGCGACTCAAACTCGACATGGTCTATGACCAGCTGGCGGGCAAGGAGATGGCGGTGGGCCGCTTCTATCTCCAGCGCGACCAGCATCTGGCGGCGATCAACCGCTTCCGCATCGTGGTGGAAAATCCGAATTATCAGCGCACGACGCACGTGCCGGAGGCGCTGCACAGGCTGGTCGAGGCCTATCTCTCGACCGGCATGACGGAAGAAGCGCAGCGTATGGCCGCGATCCTCGGCTACAATTACCCAGGCGACGTATGGTACCAACGCACCTACGCGCTGATGCAAGGCGCCGGCATTGATACGGTGCCGCCGGAAGAGGCGGAACGCCGGGGCTGGCTCAGCCGCACTGTCGGCCGCTTGTTCTAGCGCCCCTTCGGGGAGAGGCGCATGGCTGAGAAATCTGTCAGCGCGCTGAGCGCCAGGGAAGCGGCCGCTGAGCTTGAGCGCCTCGCGCAGGAAATCGCCCGCCACGATAAGCTCTACTACGCCAAGGACGCGCCCGAAATCACGGACGCGGACTATGACAAGCTGCGCCAGCGCAATAGCGCGATCGAAGCGCGTTTTCCCGATCTGGTGCGCGAAGACAGCCCGTCACTTCGCGTGGGGACTGCGCCGGCGGAAAAGTTCGGCAAGGTGCGCCATGCGGTGGCGATGCTTTCGCTCGACAACGCGTTCGACGCCGAGGATGCGCGGGCGTTCGTGGCGCGGGTGCAGCGCTTTCTGAACCTTGATGCGCCTCCTGTGATCACGGCCGAGCCGAAGATCGACGGGCTTTCGGCCTCGCTGCGCTACGAGAACGGCAAGTTCGTGCAGGGCGCCACCCGCGGCGATGGGCGCGAAGGCGAGGACGTGACCGCAAATTTGCGCACCATTGGAGATATTCCGCACAGCATAAAAAATGCGCCGGCTGTGCTGGAGGTGCGCGGCGAAGTTTACATTGAAAAGGCCGCGTTCGCTGCGATGAACGCGCGGCTTGAGGCGGAAGGCAAGCAAACCTACGTCAATCCGCGCAATTCCGCGGCCGGGGCGTTGCGCCAGCTGGACGCTAGAATCACCGCTTCGCGCCCGTTGCGGTTTTTCGCGCACGGATGGGGCGAGTTGAGCGAGCCGCTGGCGGACACCCAGTTTGACGCCATGCAGCGCCTGGAGGCGTTGGGCTTTCCGCTGGCCTCCATCAAGCGCGCGCACTCCGCTGATGACTTGTTGACGATTTACCAGGGCATTTTAGCCAAACGACAGAAGCTTCCCTTCGAGATCGACGGCGTGGTGTACAAGGTGGACGACCTCACCTTGCAGCAGCGGCTCGGCTTTGTTTCGCGCAGTCCGCGCTGGGCGATTGCGCACAAGTTCGCGGCCGAGCAGCAGACAACCCTGCTCGAAGGCATCGACATACAGGTGGGCCGTACCGGGGCGATGACGCCGGTGGGCCGGCTGAAGCCCGTTTTCGTTGGCGGCGTCACCGTGACGAATGTGACGCTGCACAATCCAGACTATATCGCCGGCATCGGCGCGGACGGCGCGCCGATCCGCGGCGGCAAAGACTTGCGGCTTGGCGATACTGTGGTTGTGCAGCGCGCCGGCGATGTGATCCCGCAAATCGTGGACGTGCTGCTTGAGCAGCGGCCCAAGGGCGCGCGGCGCTATCATTTTCCGGAGATTTGCCCCTGCCCACTGGCTACAGCGGTTTCGGCGGAAGAGGGGAGTGTGCGCCGGTGCAGCGGTGAGTTTGCTTGCCCCTACCAGCGGGTTGAGCACTTGCGCCATTTCGTCTCGCGCCGCGCCTTCGACATTGAGGGCCTGGGCATGAAGCAGATCGAGGAATTCTTCGAGCTCGGCTGGGTGAAGGAGCCCGCTGACGTGTTCAAACTGCATGTCCATGCCGATGCGCTGCGCGAACGTGAGGGTTACGGCGAAAAGAGCGTGGCCAATTTGCTGGACTCGATTGCGGCGCGGCGCGAGGTGGAGCTTTCCCGCTTCATCTATGCGCTGGGCATTCGCGATATCGGCGAGACCACGGCGGGCGTGCTGGCGCGGCGATTTGAAACTTGGGCGGCGTTTGCCGGGGCGGTCGACGCAGCGATCGCAGCCGCTCCGGGGCCAGCTTACGAAGCGCTTGAACTGGTGGACGGCGTAGGCGAAGCCGCGCGCGCGCATTTGCTGGCGGCGGCGCCCGAGATGAAGTCCGGTAGCGGCGATTTGTTCGATGCGGGCGAAGCGCCGAAAGTGAAAGGCGTGAGCGCCAAGGCGTGGGCGGCGCTGGTTTCGCAGTATGAAAGCCTGGGCGGGGCGATCGCCGCGTTGAAGCGCGCGGCCAAGCAGGCTCCTGGCGAAGACTATCTGGAGCTTGCGCGCGTGGATGGCGTGGGGCCAGTGGCGGCGCGGCATCTGGTGAAGTTCTTTTCGGAAAAGCACAATGCGGATGCGCTGAAGCGCTTGCTGAAGGAAGTGACGCCCAAGCCCGAGCCCAAGGCGGCGGCCTCAAGCAAGGTGGCCGGCCTCACAATTGTCTTTACCGGCACACTGGAGAAAATGACGCGCGATGAGGCGAAGGCGCGTGCTGTGGCGCTAGGGGCGAAGGTTTCCGGCAGCGTATCGAAGAAAACCGACCTTGTCGTGGCGGGGCCGGGCGCGGGATCGAAACTCGCGGAAGCCGAGAAGCTCGGCGTTGAAGTCATTGACGAAGATAAGTGGATCGAGCTGAGCCGTTAAGCAGCGCGGCGATTAAGGTTATCGCGCGCCGCGTGTATGGCGTGGGGCGAATACGCTCGACATTGAAGGCGCCAAGCCTGAAATAGGGCCGGGGAAGTACGCCATGGCCGCCGCCGAACAGAACACACTCGTTGAACACCTTGCGCCGCAGACGACGCGCGTCGAGCTGACGATCCTGATGCCGTGCCTCAACGAAGCCGAGACGCTCGCCGTTTGCATTGATAAGGCGCGCGGCTATCTGGCGCGCAGCGGCGTCGTTGGCGAAGTGGTGATTGCCGACAACGGAAGCACCGATGGCTCGCAGGAGATTGCGCGCCGCCACGGCGCGCGGGTGGTGGATGTGCCGCGCCGCGGCTACGGTGCGGCTATCCTGGGAGGCATCGAAGCCGCCCGCGGTGACTACATCATCATGGGCGACGCCGACGACAGCTACGATTTTTCAGAGCTGGACGCCTATGTGGAGCGCCTGCGCGACGGCGCCGATCTCGTGATGGGCAACCGCTTCAAGGGCGGCGTGGCCGAGGGGGCGATGCCGTTCCTGCATCGCTACCTGGGCAATCCTGTGCTGAGCCTGATCGGGCGTGTGTTCTTTGATATTCCGATCGGCGATTTCCATTGTGGGCTGCGCGGGTTCAATGCCGCACGCGTGCGCCAGCTGCAGCTGGTCACTACGGGCATGGAGTTCGCGTCCGAGATGGTGGTGCGCTCGGCGCTGGAGCGTTATCGCGTCGAGGAAGTGCCGACGACGCTGAAGCCGGATGGCCGCTCGCGCGCGCCGCATTTGAAGACGTGGCGCGATGGCTGGCGGCATCTGAAGTTCCTGCTGATCTACAGCCCGAAATGGCTCTACCTGTATCCTGGCTTGGCGCTGATCGCGGCGGGCGCTGCGCTTGCGGGTGCGCTCTCGCTTGGGCCCGTCGTGCTGGGCGATGCGGTGCTGGGGATGAACTCCTTCGTGGCCGCGTGCTTCATGCTGATTACCGGCGTGCAGCTGGTTTCGTTCGGGGCGCTGGCGCGTTTCTACGCAACGCTGACGGGCATGTTGCCGCGCGGCGCGCGCTCAGATTGGCTGCGCGGGGTGTTCAGCACAGACAATCTGGCGCGGATCGGTGCGTTGCTGTTTGTGGTGGGGCTAGGGGCGTTTGGGATGGCTCTGTGGCAGTGGGCGTCCGTCGGCTTTGGCGACCTGACAGATCTCACCACGCCGCGTGTGGTGCTACTGGGCCTTTCGGCCATGGTGATTGGCGTACAGCTGGCGTTTCTCGCCTTCTTCGCCAGCATCCTAGAGGCGCCGATCATCCGCGACGCGGCCAAGCGCTAAGAGAAGCGTTGCACCGCCCAGAATGCGGCCGCCGCGGCCAGTGCGGTGGCGAATGCGCCCCATGCCATATCGAGCGCCGTAACGCGCCAATCCCAAAGCCGCAGCGTGGCCTGATTGGTAAGATCGTAGGTGGCGTAGGCGACAAAGCCGAACAGCGCGCCATTGAGCGCGGCGCTGGAAAGGCTCTGCTTTTCCAGCGCGGGCGCCACGGCAAAAAACACAATGCCGCTAATATAGATCAGATAGAAGGCGATCGCCGCGGGCCAACCTACATCCGGGCGCAAGATTTCGCCGATGAGCGGGCGATACACGCGCTGAGCGACTTGGGTAAGCCAGATGGCGTCGGCGATGGCGAACGCCACTCC
>JAEUMU010000130.1 GCA_016791325.1 Hyphomonadaceae bacterium | reverse complement strand
GCCAGGCCGTAACCGCCGCCGGCATGGGCTGCATGGCCGCGCTGGAAGCGGAAAAATACCTCGCCGCCCTGGAGCTCGACCGCGCGCGCCACGCAGCGGAATGATTTCCCACGCATCCTGCGCTTCGCCAGCGGAATCTGGCGCGCAACTCGCGCTTCGCCAGTTGCGGACCCCGCATCCGGCGCACAAAGCCGGCCAATTCACGTAGATACGCTGGCTCGTCGGCCAGCATTGGCGATCTTCGGCCCAGCGGCGCTCCCGCCGAACCGGAGGTCTTCCAATGCTTCGCACAGCCTTTATCGCCCTTGCTCTGGCCGCCTCGGCCGCCGCCGCGCCTCAAGCGCAGGCGCAGCAGACAGGCACGCTGACGATCGAACTCAGCGGCCTCGCGCCCCAGGGCGCGGTCATGCTGCAACTCTTCGATAGCGAAGCCGGCTACGGCGCGGGGCGTGGCGTCAGCGCGCGCCAGGTCGCGGTCACAAGCGAGACCGCCACCATCGCCATTGAGGGCCTGGCGCCCGGCCAATACGCCTTCCGCCTGTTCCATGACGTCGATGGTGACGGGCGCATGAACACCAACCCCTTCGGCATTCCCACCGAACCGTTCGCCTTCTCCAATAATGCGCGCGGCAGCTTCGGCCCCGCGCCATGGTCCAGCGCCGTGTTCACCGTGGCGCCAGGCGCCAACGTGCAGGCCATCACTTTGGGCGGGATTTACTAAGATGCATCTCTCTCGCCGCTCCCTGCTTGCCGGCGCCGCCGCCGCCGGCGCCTTCGCCGCTGCGCCCGATGTGTTCGCCAACGAAACGCCCTGGAGTCTTGGTGTGGAAAACGCGCCCGCTGAAGGCTTCCCGCAAGCGCCGATGCGCCTCATCCACGGCCGCAGCCCACGCGGGCTTGAGGGCGTTCTCTTCCGCAACGGGCCCGGCTGGTTTCGCTATCCCGGATCGGCCACTGGCCATTGGTTCGATGGCGATGGCTTCATTCAGCGCTTCGCCATCGCCGATGGCCGCGCGCGCCACAGCGCCCGCTTCGCCGACACCAACAAGCGGCGCATCGAAACCGCGCGTCAGCAGATCGTCATGCCCGGCTTCGGCACACGCGGCCAGCCCAGCGCCCCGGTGAACAATGCCGACTCGCTCAACGCCGCCAACACCTCTGTCATGATGGCCGGCGCTGAACTGTGGGCGCTGTGGGAAGGCGGCTCGCCCACGCAGCTCGATCCCGCCACGTTGCAAACCGTCGGCCTACGCACGCTACGCCCCGATCTCGCGCACATGCCCTTCACCGCCCACCCAAAGGTCGAGCCAAATGGGCGCATCTGGAATGTCGGGTTCTACGGCCAGCGCGGCGTGATCTGGCGGCTGTCGGCTGATGGCGGCGTAGAGGATGCGCATGTGCTCGACATCGGCCAGCCTTCTTACGTGCATGACTGGGCGGTCAGCGCACGTCACCTCATCATTCCGCTGCAGCCCTGGCTGCACGAACGCACGGTCGCGCCGCTGGTCGAAGGATACGTCTGGCGTCCGGATTTGCCGTTCCGTGTGATGGTGCTTGAGAAGGATAATCTCGCCAATCGGCGCATCTACGAGCTGCCGGCGATGTTCTTCTTCCACACTGGCGACGCATGGGAAGATGCGGCCGGCGCCATCCATTTCGATCTTTGCGTCACGCCCGACGCCGATTTTGTCACGCGGCAGGCGCGTGAAATGATCAGTGGTCCGGAGCTTAACGCCCCCGGCGCTGAACTCGTCATGGCCACGCTGCACCCCGATGGCCGCGCCGAGCTCGCGCGCTCAGGCCATCGCGGCGAGTTTCCGCAAACGGACCGCCGCCGCCAGGGCAACCGCCGGGAGCTGGTGGCGATGGTGGATGATAATATCGGCCACGCGCTTGGCGTGATGAACTGGCGCACCGGCGCATTCGCGGCGCATGATTTCGGCGCCCATCAGATGGTGCAAGAGCATCTGTTCGCGCCGAAGCCTGGGCGCAGCGGCGAGCACGAAGCCTGGCTGATCGGCGTCACGCTTAACACGCGCGAACGCGCAACCGAACTGCACGTGTTCGACGCTGCCGGCGTGGGCGATGGCCCGGTCGCTTCCTGGCGCAGCCCCTACGCGACGCCCTATGGCTTCCACGGAACATGGGCGGCGGCGTAATCGTCAGCGCGGCGTGATCGCAGGGATGATCACGCCGCCGACGAACGCGTCGCGCCAGCGGCTCCAAATGCCGCCCTGCATGTAGTTGGCGCCCGTGAAC
The DNA here is from genome assembly GCA_016791325.1 of Hyphomonadaceae bacterium. Taxonomy (GTDB): domain Bacteria; phylum Pseudomonadota; class Alphaproteobacteria; order Caulobacterales; family Aquidulcibacteraceae; genus Vitreimonas. Next base: position 1,244 of record JAEUMU010000130.1, on the reverse strand, counting down.
ACGACGACGAGATCGTATTCCGGCACGACGATCAGCAGCTGACCGCCATTGCCGCTAGCCTCGTACTCCTCCACCACACGATCGCCCACGCGCACGCCATAACGATGCCAAGCATAGCCATCGACGCCGCGGGCGTAAAAGTTCTGAAACTCAGCTTCGCTGAGCCCCGTAGTCTGCGGCGTGATTTCGATGCGCGGCGCCGTTGAGCGCTCCACCCAGTCACGGCTCACGATGCGCCGTCCGCGCCAGACGCCGCCATCAAGATACATCTGCCCCACTTTGAGCAGATCGCGCGGCAGCATGAACGCACCGCCGCCAAGATAGCCCTCGCCATTGGGCGTCACGTTCCAATGATAACGGCCGAAATGCAGCGGACGCGCGATCACGCGATCGAACAATTCCGGCAAAGATTCGCCGGTCGCCGCCGCCAGCGCCCCGCCCACCAGGTTCAAGTTGGCCGAACAATAAGCGTAGCGTTCGCCCGGTTCATGCGCCATCGGCAGATCAAGCGTATAGCGCCAAAAATCCGGGTTCCCTTGCGTCCATAGACGTCCCTCATTGCCCGGCGAACTCTCGTCATTATCGTTGCACGCCAGACCTGCCGTATGAGTCAAAAGATGCGCGAGCGTGATGCGCCCTTTTCGGGGATCTGGATTCTCAAACGGGCCGCGCGCGGCCATGAGTTCCGTGACGCGTGTTTCCGGCGCAATCGGCGCCCCAGCCTCCATCGCCGCACCGAGCAGTATTGACGCAAACGTCTTTCCCGCCGAGCGAATATCATGGGGCGTTTCGCGATCGTAGCCGTGGAAATATTCCTCCAGCACAAGCCGCCCGCGATGCGCCACAAGCACGGAATGGATCAGGTTTGGGCGGCGCGCCGCTGGATCGCCGTCGATGATGGCTTGCACCATCCGCGTTAGCGCCTCTTCATCCATACCCGTGCTGGCCGCGCGCGCGCTGCGCCAGCCATCGTCCACATTGTCCGGCCGCCGATAGGCATAAGCCCCGCCCACGCGCGGCGCGTAGCGCGCGGCCTGCGCTGGCGTCGCCCGCGTAAGCTCCAAATCGCTGCCGACATCGGCCCAGAAAATGCGCAGGCGCTCCGGGCCGGTCAGCCGCGTCGCAGTATGGCGCACTTCCGTCCCGTCATCGAAGCGCGCAACGAAATTCAGCGCGTCCGCTTCCTGGGTGACGTTGAATTGCGAGGCGCCGCCGCGTGAATTGATTTCATGATTACGGAATGC
>JAEUMU010000062.1 GCA_016791325.1 Hyphomonadaceae bacterium | reverse complement strand
TGGGCCGCCCTATCGCAAACGTGTAAATCCGCGTTGCGCGGGACGTGGCGCGGCTAAACTTTCTGCTGGGCCGTTCTGGGGGCGGCTCGAAAATCACCGCTGAGGCGGTGAACGGCTCGATCGTGCTTTCGGGAAGCGCCGCAAACGCCGCCGACGCCGACCGCGCCCAGCAATTGGCGCAACGCTTCATCGCCCGCACAGGCGCGACCTCCAGCGGCGGCGCGGCAAGCGCCGCGGACGATCGTGTGGTGAACTTGATCCAGGTGCAAGGCAGCGAGCAGGTGCTCGTGCGCGTGCGCATTGTGGAAATGAGCCGCACGCTGGTGCGCCAACTGGGCATCAATCTCAATTACGAGGAGATGCTGAACCAGCTGCTGCCGAATGATGCGTTCGTCAGCGCGGCGATTCAGAACGGCTTCTCCATTAATGGCCAAGCTCTGGGCGGTCTGGCCGCTTCGGGCGGGGTGGCGCGCAGCGTGCTGCAACCAAACGGTCTCACCTATCCGAGCTCGAACATCCTCGACCCCATGCAAGGCACGGCAACGGCCGGCGTGCAGGGCTATCAGTTCGATCCCACCACCGGCCAAGAAACGTTCGGCCCCGCCACAGCGCGCACCGACCGGCGCATGGATGGCGCGATCGAAGCGTTTGAGCGCGCGGGCCTTCTGCGCGTGCTGGCCGAGCCGAACCTCACCGCCATTTCCGGCGAAGCGGCGCGCTTCCTGGCGGGCGGCGAATTTCCGGTGCCGGTCAATAGCGACGATGGGCAGATCACGGTTGAGTTCAAGCCGTTCGGCGTGGGGTTGGCGTTCACGCCAGTCGTGCTTTCAGGCGGGCGGATTTCGCTGAAGGTCGCCACCGAAGTTAGCGAACTGACCAGCGAGGGCGCAATTTCCACCGGCGACGTGCCTGTGCGCAATGCCGACGGCACGACCACCGTGATCCGCGGCATCACCATTCCCGCGCTGCAAGTTCGCCGCGCGGAGACGACCCTGGAAATGCCCTCTGGCGGCTCGATGGTGCTGGCGGGCCTGATCCAAGAGCGCTCGCGCCATGCCGTCGAAGGCGTGCCGGGCGCGATGAACGCGCCCGTGATCGGCTCGCTGTTCCGCTCACGCGATTTCATCAACAACGAGACCGAGCTGGTCATCATCGTCACGCCGTATCTGGTGCGGCCGACGAGCAACGACCGCCTGCGCACACCGGCGGACGGCTTCATGAACCCCAGCGAAGGCGAAAGCCTGCTCACGGGCCGGCTCAACCACATCTATCGGCCGTCGCAAGCGAGCGCCCAGCCAGGCGAAGCGCATCTGCAAGGGCCGCATGGCCACGTGATTGATTAAAGAGGCGCACACATGAGCTCCCGCCTGCCCCTGCTTGTTCTCAGCCTCAGCGCGCTCGGCGCATGCGCCAGCATGCCCACGGCGCACGATCCAACGCCGGTCGCCACGGCGGCGGATCGCCACCGCATTGAGGTTCAGCAGACCTCCTCGCGCATGGAAATCCCGGTGGCGGCGGGTGAAACCTCGCTTTCACCGCAGGCGCGCCAGGAATTGCGCAGCTTCGCCAGCGGTTATCTGCGTTACGGCTCCGGCGCGCTGGTGCTGAGCGCGCCAGTGGGGGCGGACAACACCAACGCGGCGCTGCTGCTGGCGAACGAGGCGCGGCTTTTGCTGGTGGACGCAGGCGTTTCCTACGCGGCGGTGGCGAGTTCGAACTACGACGCCGCAGGCGCAGCCAGCGCGCCGATCATTATTTCCTTCGCGCGCTACGAAGCGCAGGCGCCGGCTTGCGCGCCGCTCTACACCCAGGATTTGGCGCACCAGAGCAACAATCAGCCTTGGGCCAGCTTCGGCTGCGCCACGCAAGCCAATCTGGCGGCCATGATCGAAGATCCACGCGATCTGCTGCGCGCGCGCGACGAAGACCCGCGCGACGGCGGCCGCCGCAGCACGGTGTTCGAAGCCTATCGCAGCGGCGAACCAACGCACGCCGAGCGCAGCTCCGATGAACGCATCACCATCTCCAACGCGGTGCAATAGGGTCGTCCCATGAGCCATCCCGATCCAGAACCGGCCTGGCGCCTCAATGACGCCGACGATTTCGTGCTGGAGGAAGACGACACCTTCGGCATGGGCGAGATCGAGGGGGCCGATCTTCCCCCGTTCGATGATGAGCCCGCGCCGGTAGCGGCAAACGAGGGCGCGCCCGCGAGCGCGCTGCAAGGCGAAGACCCGTTCGGCCTGGCGTCGCCAATGCCTGCGCCGATGCCCGCTGCGGTGATGACGCGCGAGGACACGCGCACGACTGAGCAGCCCGTGCCGCGCGTGACTATTCATGCTGCGTGCGACCGCCAGGAAATCGCCGACATTGTCGCCGGCATCGCCGCCGACCGGCGCATGGCGCGCGCGGAAATCACCGTGGAAGGCGGCGGCATCGACGCCGCCGTGCTGCGCTTTGCGGGCCAAGCGAGCCCCAACCTGCTGATCCTCGACACGCTGATGCAGGGACCGGCCATGCTGCATGCGCTGGATCGGCTGGCGCAAGTGATTGAGCAAGGCACGAAGGTCATCATCATTGGCGCGGTGAACGATATCGCCCTCTTCCGCGAGCTGATGGCGCGCGGCGTGAGCGAATACATCGTGCCGCCGATGCAGCCGCTCGATCTGATCCGCACGGTTTGCGGGCTCTACGTGAACCCGGACAAGCCGTTCGCGGGACGTGTGATCGCGGTTATGGCCGCGCGCGGGGGCGTAGGCGCCTCCACCATCGCGCACAATCTGGCCTGGTCGATCGCGGAGCGCCAGGAGGCCGGCGCTACGCTGCTTGACCTCGACTTGCCGTTCGGCACGGCTGCGCTCGATTTCAACCAGGATCCTGCGCAATCCATCGCCGATGCGCTGACAGCGCCGGATCGCGTCGACGACGTGTTCCTTGAACGCGTCACCACGAAGCACACGCAGCGCCTGCAGATGCTTACGGCGCCCGCGACGCTGGAGCGCGAATTCGAGCTTGATCCTCAAGCCTATGAGGCGGTGATTGAGCGCGTGCGGCGCACCAGCCCGTTCGTGGTGCTGGATTTGCCGCATGTGTGGTCTTCCTGGATCAAGCACACGTTGTTGGCGGCTGACGATGTGATTATCGTGGCTTCGCCGGATCTGGCCAGCCTGCGCAACACCAAGAACATCATCGATCTGCTGAAGGCGATGCGGCCCTACGATTCCCCGCCGACAGTTGCGCTGTCGATGGTGGGCGTGCCGAAACGGCCGGAGATTCCGTTCAAGGATTTTGCTGAAGCCTTGGGCGCGGAACCTATCGCCTCCTTCCCATTCGATCCCCCGCTTTACGGCATGGCCGCGAACAACGGCCAGATGCTGGGTGAAGTGGCGCCGCAAGCAAAAGCTTCGCTGGCGCTGGATGCGCTTGCCGCATCGCTAACTGGACGCAAACCGGTCGAGACGAAGAAGTCGGGCATCGCCGTCAAACTACCGTTCCTGAAACTCTGACGAGGCCTCGATGTTCGGCAAGCGCAGCGTAGGCGACGTCCCCACAGCAGCGCCGGCGCAGCCGGCGGCCGCGCCGCCAGCGGCGCGCGTGCAAGCCGCGGTGGGCGCAAAACCGCCCATGCCGCAAGCGCCGCGCGCGCCTGCCTCCGCGCCTGCAGCGCCCCCGCGCGCCGCCGCCCCTTCGGTGAGCGCGCCGAACCCGCGCATGCAGGCTTCGGAGCCCGCGGAGCAAACGCCAGAGTTTCGCTCTGAAGCGTATTACCGGGTCAAATCGACGATCTTCAACGCGCTGATCGAAACCATCGATCTGGCGCAGCTGGCGCAGCTCGATCCGGAAAGCGCGCGCGATGAAATTCGCGACATTGTCGCGGAAATCATCTCGATCAAGAACGTGGTGATGTCGATCGCCGAGCAGGAAAGCCTGCTCGACGACATCTGCAACGACGTGCTGGGCTACGGGCCGCTGGAGCCGCTGCTGGCGCGTGACGACATTGCCGACGTGATGGTCAATGGCGCGAACGCCGTTTTCATCGAAGTCAACGGCAAGATTTCCAAGACTGGCATTCGCTTCCGCGACAACGGGCAGCTGATGAACATCTGCCAGCGCATCGTCTCGCAAGTGGGCCGGCGCGTGGATGAAAGCTCGCCCATCTGCGACGCGCGCTTGCCTGATGGGTCGCGTGTGAACGTCATCGTGCCGCCACTGGCGATCGACGGCCCCACGCTGACGATCCGGAAGTTCAAGAAAGACAAGCTAAAGCTCGCCAATCTGGTGGAGTTCGGCTCGATCTCGCCCGCAGGCGCGAAGATCCTGCAGATCATCGGCGCGTGCCGCTGCAACGTCCTCATCTCGGGCGGCACGGGTTCGGGGAAGACCACCCTGCTCAACACGCTGACCGCCTTCATCGATCCGACCGAGCGCGTCATCACCTGCGAAGACGCCGCGGAATTGCAGCTGCAGCAGCCGCACGTGGTGCGCCTTGAAACGCGGCCGCCGAACCTGGAAGGCTCCGGCCAGGTGACGATGCGCGATCTGGTCAAGAACTGCCTGCGGATGCGCCCCGAGCGGATTATCGTCGGCGAAGTGCGCGGCAGCGAGGCGTTCGACCTGCTGCAAGCCATGAACACCGGCCACGACGGTTCGATGGGCACGCTGCACGCCAACACGCCGCGTGAAGCGCTTTCGCGTCTAGAATCCATGATCACGATGGGCGGCTTCTCGCTGCCGCCAAAAACGATCCGAGAGATCATCGTGGCGGCCGTTGATGTGGTGATCCAGGCGGCGCGCCTGCGCGATGGTTCGCGCCGCATCACGCAGATCACCGAAGTGCTGGGCCTGGAAGGCGATACGATCATCACGCAAGATCTGCTCACCTACGAGATTCAAGGCGAAGACCAGAACGGGCGCATCAACGGGCGCCATCGCGGCACGGGCGTTGGCCGGCCGCGCTTCTGGGAGCGCGCGCGCTATTTCGGGCTTGAGAAGGAATTGGCCATTGCGCTCGACGAAGCGGAGTCCGCGTAATGGATCCTGCGCTGCTCGCGGCCCTTCTCGCCTTCGTCGCCATCGGCGGCGTGGGCGTGGTGCTGACCGGCAACAACCAGCCGGCGGCCTCCAAGAAGCGCGTGTCCAGCGTTTCCAGCGGCGCCAGAAACACCGACCGGCGCAAGCAAGCGGTGGAGCAAGCGGCTTTGAAGCGCCGCCAATCCACGCAAGAAGCGCTGAAAGAGCTTTCGCTCACAGAAAAGCAGTCGCGCCGGCGTCGCAGTTCGGTGAAGGGCCAGATCGCCCAGGCCGGGCTGGCGATCACGCCGATCCAATACTGGCTGATGGCCGCCGGGCTGGCGCTGGTGCTGGGCTTTGTGGGCCTGCTGGTGCAAGGGCCGATCGGGGCCGCGGTCGGCGTGTTCGTGGGCCTGTTGGGAATTCCGCGCTGGGCGCTCTCGATGATGGTGAGCGGGCGGCAAAAGAAGTTCGCCAATCAGCTGGCGGATGCGATCGACGTGATCGTGCGCGGCGTGAAATCCGGCCTGCCTCTCAATCAATGTTTGCGCATCATCGCCGCGGAAAGCCCTGAGCCGCTGCGCGCCGAATTCCAGGCGCTGTGCGATTCCCAGTCCATGGGCGTGCCGCTGGATCAAAGCCTACAGCGCATGTTCGAGCGCATGCCGCTGCCGGAAGTGAACTTCTTCTCGATCGTGCTGGTGATCCAGCAGAAAACCGGCGGCAACCTTTCAGAGTCGTTGGGCAACCTTTCAGCGGTGCTGCGGTCGCGCAAGCTGATGAAGGAAAAGGTGAAGGCGCTTTCAGCGGAGGCGAATGCTTCGGCCATGATCATCGGCTCGCTGCCGATCATCGTCATGACGTTGGTTTATCTGACGCGCCCCAACTACATCATGATCCTGTTCACCGAGCCGATGGGCAATCTCATTCTGCTGGTGTGCGCGGTGATGATGTCGCTGGGCATCTTCATCATGCATCGAATGGTCAACTTCAAGTTCTGAGACGGGGCGGCCATGGACATCGTCAAATTCCTGACCGACCCGATGACGATCGCGGGGTTTCTCGCTGCTGGCGCGTGCTTCGCGACGGTGATGACGTTGGCCGGGCCCCTGTTGGCGGAAGATCGCCTCGGCGCGCGGTTGAAGGAAGTGGCGAAGCGGCGCGAGGAGCTGCGTAAGCGCAGCCGCGCCGATCTCGCCCGCGGCGCCGGCGGCCTGCAGCATAAGGACGCCAACCAGTTCGCCAAAGGGCTGGTCGACCGCTTCAATCTGCAAAAGGCGCTGGCCGACGACACGCTTTCGGAGAAGCTGATCCGCGCCGGCCTCCGCGGCCACGCGGCGCAGACGATGTTCTATTTCTACCGCGCCGCGCTGCCGATTGGCTTTGGTATTGCAGGCCTGTTCTACGTCACCATGATGGCGCCGCACCTGCAGCTGCCGATGAAGCTGATGGTCGTCGTAGGCGCGGCGGCCGCGGGCTTTTACGCACCAAACATCTATCTGAAGAACCTCGCCGAAAAACGGCGCAGCAAGATCATGGAGGCGTTCCCAGACAGCCTCGATATGATGCTGATCTGCGTGGAAAGCGGCATGTCGATCGAAATGGCGCTGCAACGCGTGGGCCAGGAGATCGCACCGGCCTCGGTGGAGCTGGCGGAAGAGTTCGCGCTGACGACGGCTGAGCTTTCCTACCTGCCGGAGCGGCGTATGGCCTATGAAAACCTAGCCCGCCGCACCAACCATCCGGGCGTGAAGGCCGTGGCGATGGCGCTGACGCAGGCGGAAAAATACGGCACGCCCGTGGGCCAAGCGCTGCGCGTGATGGCGAAGGAAAACCGCGAGCTTCGTCTTTCGGAAGCGGAAAAGAAGGCCGCCTCCCTGCCGCCGAAGCTGACCGTGCCGATGATCGTGTTCTTCCTGCCGGTGCTGTTCGCGGTGATTATCGGGCCGGCGCTGATCCAGGTCAGCCAAATGATGGGCAACCGCTAAGCAGCGATCCACAAGCGGAAAGTGGAGCCTTTGCCGGGCGCGCTTTCACACGCCACATCCCCGCCCATCAACCGCGCCAGACGCTGCACCAGCGTAAGCCCAAGCCCCGCCCCTTCGTAGCGGCGTGCGGCGTCTGCTTCGCCCTGCACGAACGGTTCAAAAATGCGCTCGCGCAGCGCTTCCGATACGCCGATGCCAGTATCGCTGACGACAAACGTGATGCGCCCTGGCTCACGCGAGGCGGTGAGGCGAATTTCGCCGTTCCGCGTGAACTTGCAGGCGTTCGACACCAACTGATGCAGGCATTGATAGAGGCGCGCATGATCGATCTCGGCGTCGCCAAGGGCGCCCGTTTCGGCGAACAGAATAGTGTTGTTGTTGGCGGCGGCCATGGCGGGGGCGGCTTCGCGCAAATGCTCGAGCACGGCTGACACTTGCGAGGTCTCGCGCTGCAGTTCGATCGTGCCGGACTCAAGCTTGGAAATGTCGAGGATCACGTCGATGACGTTGAGCAACTGGCGGGCGGAGCCGCGGATCTTGCGCGCATCTTCGGCGACAGCGCCTTGTGAGTCTTCTTCGATCAACTCGGCGTAGCCGATGACAGAATTGAGCGGCGTGCGCAGCTCGTGGCTCATGGTGGCCAGGAATTGCGACTTGGCCGCGTTGGCTTGTTCGGCGGTGAGGCGCTGCGCCGCCTGATCGGCCAGGATTGAGAGCAGCAGGTTGCGGTCGTAGGCAAACAACATGGCGGCGGCGACGAGCGTTACCAATGTCGCTGCGGCGCCGGCGCTGAGAAGCGTCATCCCACCCGACACAAATGGGGAAATCAACGCCACCAGCAGCAACGGCCCGGCTGTCACCGCCATCAGCAAACGGTTGGAAGAAAAATAGACGAACAAATGCGTGGCGCAGCCGCAAACCCAAGCCGTCGCCAACACCATGCCCAGCGGTTCGCCCGTACTCCAGACCAAGGCGGGAAAAGCAGTGTAGCCAAGCCCGCCTGCGAAATTGATCAGCGCCAGCCAGCGAAAGCCCGCCGCCTCCGAACTGCGCGCGGCGGGCGTGGCGAGCGCGTCTTCTAGGGCGTTGCGCGCGAGGGCCTCCCACAGGCACATGGCCGCCGCCCAGCCCAGCGCAATCTGCCAGGGCAAAACCAAGGTGGCGATCACCGCCACGACGACGCCGAATCCCGCGCGCGACACCCCGCCTTTGCGCACCGTGGCGATGGTGTCGGCGACGGAGAGTCTCAACGTGCCGGATAGCACGGCGCGTAGGGCCGAAGCGGTGCGCTCACGATCATTGCGGCGCCGAAGCGGCGCTTCACCCAAGCCGATAGTCATGGGGATCGTTTGGTTTTGTTCGCCGCTTTTGCCAAGGCGCAGGGCGCAGCAACAGCAGTTGGCCCTAAGCGGCGCGCGCGGCCTCGGTGACGATGCTCTTGAGCCCGGTGACGACCTCGCGAACGAGCGCCTCATCATCGCCTTCGGCCATGATGCGCACCAACGGCTCGGTGCCGGATTTGCGCACCAGGAGCCGCCCTTTGCCCTTCAGGCGGGCCTCAGCATCGGCGATGGCTTGCTTCACGCTTTGCGCTTCCATCGGATCTGGCGCGGTTTTTTCATAACGCACGTTTTCCAGCACTTGCGGGGCGGGTGCGAACTGGTTGCAGACCTCGCTCGCCGGCTTGCCGGATTGCACGATCACAGCCAGCACCTGCAACGCCGCCAACAAGCCATCTCCGGTCGTGGAAAAATCGGAGAGGATGATGTGGCCCGATTGTTCGCCGCCGACATTGTAGCCCTTGGCGCGCATCGCTTCGACCACGTAGCGATCGCCGACCTTGGTGCGCTCCAGGCCCAATTTCATGCCCTGCAGGAAGCGCTCCAATCCCAGATTGCTCATCACCGTGGCGACGATGCCCGGCTTGGTGAGCGTGCCCTGCTCTTTCCAGCTCTTGGCGATCAGCGCCATCAGCTGATCGCCGTCAACGGCGGCGCCTTTCTCATCAATGATGATGACGCGATCGGCATCGCCATCAAGGGCGATGCCGATATCGGCGCGATAGGTGAGCACGGCTTCCTTGAGCGCGGCGGTATCGGTGGAGCCGACCTTCTCATTGATGTTGAAGCCGTTGGGCTCCACGCCCAGCTTGATGACCTCGGCGCCAAGTTCGTAGAGCGCGACGGGGGCGACCTTGTAACCGGCGCCGTTGGCGGCATCGATGACGATACGCATGCCCTGCAGCGTCAAGCGCTTCGGGAACGTGGCCTTGACGATCTCGACATAGCGGGCCTGAGCATCGTCGATGCGCTTGGTGCGACCGAGGGTTTCGGGGGCGGTCAAGTGTTCATCGAGCGGGCTGCCCATCAGGCGCTCGATCTCCATTTCGGCCTGATCGGATAGCTTGTAGCCGTCGGGCCCGAACAGCTTGATGCCGTTGTCGGCGAACTTGTTGTGACTGGCCGAAAGCATGACGCCCAGATCGGCCCGGAGGCTGCGGGTGAGCATGGCGACGGCGGGGGTGGGCAGCGGGCCGAACAGCACGACATCCATGCCCGCGGCGGTGAACCCCGCCGTCAGAGCCGGCTCCAGCATATAGCCGGAGAGCCGGGTATCCTTGCCGATGACGACCAGATGGCGGCGATCATGGGCGCTCATAAAGCGCTTTCCGGCCGCCAGCCCCACGCGCATGGCGACTTCCGGGGTCATAGGATAACGGTTGGCGGTGCCGCGGATGCCGTCCGTGCCGAAAAAGGCCCTGGTCATAGTCACGCTCTCTCCCCCACTCCGATCTGGAGCCGGCTGTTAGCGCTTTTGCCTGTAAATCAGGCGTCGGCAAGAAGGTAATTCAGCCCTACCCTTATGCGGAGAAGGGATTGGGCGTCGTCGCATGTTGAAAGACTAATTGAGGTGCAAAACCCAGCCCAGCCGGGCATGAAACGCCCTGGGACAGCTAAAGCGACAGCAGGTTCATCTTCGCCTACGCCCCCGGAGCGCGCCGCGCGGCCGGGCTGACGGAGTTCGACAGGCATGTGTGGAATTATCGGTATTCTGGGCGGCGCGCCGGCCGCGCCCCGCCTAGTGGAGTCACTCAAGCGGCTGGAATATCGCGGCTATGACTCCGCCGGGGTGGCGGTGCTGGATGGGGGCGCGATTTCCCGCCGCCGGGCTGCCGGCAAAATCCGCAACCTCGAGCTCGAACTGGCCAACGCCCCCTTGGCCGGCGCCGCCGGGATCGGCCACACGCGCTGGGCCACGCATGGCGCGCCCACGACGCAGAACGCCCACCCCCACGCCACCGATAAGGTGGCGATCGTCCACAACGGCATCATCGAGAACTTCCGCGCGCTGCGCGAGGAGCTGGCGCGCGCGGGGCACACATTCGATTCCGAAACCGACTCTGAGGTCATCGCGCACTTGATCAGTGCGGGGCTCGATAAGGGCCTGACGCCAGAAGCGGCGGCGTTGAATGCGGTGGCCCGCCTGGAGGGCGCATTCGCCATCGCTTGCATCTTCGCCGGCCATGACGACCTGCTGATCGGTGCGCGCAAGGGCAGCCCACTCGTGGTGGGGCTTGGGGACGGGGAAATGTTCCTCGGCTCTGACGCCATCGCCGTTTCGCCGTTCACCGCGAAAGTAATTTATCTCGACGAAGGCGATGTGGCGGTGCTGACGCGCGCCAAGGTGCGCATCATTGATGTGCATGGGGCGCCGGCGGAGCGGCCGGTGCATGTGTTCACGGGCGGCGCGGCGGCGGTGGAGAAAGGCAATCACCGCCATTTCATGCAGAAGGAAATCTACGAGCAG
>JAEUMU010000057.1 GCA_016791325.1 Hyphomonadaceae bacterium | reverse complement strand
ATGCTGACGCGCTCGTCCCAATGCGCGCCGCGAGCGTAGGCGCGGCGGATGGCGTTGGCGTCCTGGTGGCCGAGAGCGCGCTCGATGGCTTCGGATGAGAAGTCAGACTTCTCATGCAGCAGGGTGGAGGCGAGCGCACGGAAGCCGTGCGCGCTCATCTCGTCCATGGTGAAGCCCATGGTCCGCAGCGCCACGCAGATGGTGTTCTCGCTGATCGGGCGCTTGATGCGCGCGCCCGGGAAACACAGCACGCCTTCCGGCGCGGTCAGCTTGTGCAGGCGCTCGAACACCGCGAAGGCCTGGCGCGACAGCGGGATCTTGTGCTCGCGCCGCATCTTGGTGCGCGACGCGGGGACGGTCCAAATCCGCTCTTCGAAATCGATCTCGTCCCACTGCGCCAGGCGGCATTCGCCAGGACGCGGGAAACAATAGGCCATGATCTGCATGGCCGCGCGCACAACCGGACGATCATAGGCCTCGACCGCGATCATCAGGCGGGCCGCGCCTTTCTTGTCGGTGATGGCGGCGCGGTGCGTGACCTTCGGCGCGGCGATGGCGCCGCGCAGCGCCGGCGTCGGATCGTTCGCGGCGCGATTGGTGGCGACGGCGAGCCGCATCACCTGGCCTATGGCCGCGCGCAGGCGGCGCGCGGTTTCGAGATTGCCTTTCTCCTCCTGCCTGCGCAGCACTTCGAGGATCTCGACCGGCGTGATGGCGGCGATCGGCCGTTTCTCCAGCGACGCCGCAAGCGTCTTGAGCAGCCAGCGTCGTTTCTCAATCGTCGTCTCGGCCTTCTGTTCGCGCACGAGCTTCGCCAGCAGCTCGTCGGCGACCAGGCCGAACGTGTTGGCGCGGGTATACTTGGCGGTGATGCGGGCGACCTTGCGCTCCTGCACCGGGTCGCGGCCCTCGCGCAGCAGAGCCCGTGCGGCGGTGTGCTCCTCCCGCGCCTTCTCCAGCGTGATCTCCGGGTAGGCCCCGATCGACAGGGTGCGGCGCTTGTCGTCGATGGCGTAGTCGAAGCGCCAGAGCCGGGAGCCGTTGGTCTTCACAAAGAGGTAGAGGCCGTGGCCGTCGGCCATCTTGTAAGGCCGCTCGCGCGGGCCGGCGGTTCGTACCTGTGTCTCGCTCAGTTTCACGGCATCGCCCCTGTGAGCTACGGGCCAAACGCGTACCGGAATCACACCGGTATCGGCGGTCTGGGGCGAATTTTTCAGCGCCTCAACGGGTTGCCCGCCGAGCGCGAAAAATCACGCTTAAATGCACGTTTTTCAAGGGTTTTCGTGAAAGATCGCGGAATACTTGGGAATGCCGCGATGAGAACAAATGGTGCCCAGAAGAGGACTCGAACCTCCACGGTGTTACCCGCTAGTACCTGAAACTAGTGCGTCTACCAATTCCGCCATCTGGGCCCGGAGCGTGATCGCGCTCTGGAGCGGGCGGATGTAAGGGAGGCCGGGCGGCTGGTCAATGCGGGGCGTGCGCCGAGCTCCAGCGAGCTGGCGATCCGGTGTCCCGCCGGGCGAAAGGAGGGGGCATGGAAGTAGAGATATTCGGCCCCGGCTTGTTCGCGGTGCAGGTAGTGGGCGAATCCCGCCGCCAAGGCGTTCTCGCCGCCGCCGCCGCGCGCGGGGGCGAGGTGTCCGCCGTGCTGCGCCCGGAGGATGATAATCCCCACGATCCCAACGCCGTGCGGGTCGAGATTGAGGGCCAACTCTGCGGCTACCTCCCGCGTGATACAGCGCGGCTCTATCGCGGTAATCTGGCGGCGGCGGGCGATGCGCGCCTGGTGGTGCGCTGCCGCGCCCGCATCGCCGGCGGCTTCCTGCGCCCGGACGGCGCGCGCGCGTACTACGGATTAAAACTCGACCTGCCGCCGATGGTTGAGGAATGAAGCTGCCCCCCGCCAACCGGCTCGACATGACCGCCTTCGCCTGGGGCTTCGCGGAGGCGACGCTGTTCTTCATCGTGCCCGACGTGCTGCTTTCCTATGTTGGCCTCATGCGTGGGGCGCGGGCGGGGCTGCGTGCTGCGGTCATCGCGGCGGCCGGGGCGGCCTGCGGCGGCGCGCTCATGTTCGCTTGGAGCGCGGCTGCGCCGGAAGCGGCGCGGGCGGCGGTGCTGGCGATCCCCGCGATCAGCGAAGCGATGGCGGCGGCGGCCGGAGCGGCGATGGCGCAGAACTGGTTCGCGGCCACGCTCATGGGCCCGCTCAGCTCAACGCCGTTCAAACTGTTCGCGATCCTCGCGCCGCAGGCCGGGGCGGGGCTGGCGGCCTTCGCCGTGGCCGGCTTTATCGCCCGCCTGCCGCGCTTCGTTCTGATTGCGTTGGCGCTGGCCGGCATTGCCCGCTGGCTTGGGCCGTTTTGGGGCCGACGGCGGCTGATTTGGCTGCTCGCCGGGGGCTGGGTTCTGTTTTATGGCGTCTTTTTCGCCCTGATGCCGAACTGACGCAGCCCGCGCGCTTGGCGCCTCGGGCGGGCGTCTATACCTAACCGCCCCACATGACGCCCCGCGACCGCATCCGCAATTTCTCGATCGTGGCCCATATCGACCACGGCAAGAGCACTCTGTCCGACCGCCTGATCCAGCAGACGGGCGCGCTGTCAGCGCGCGAGATGACCGAGCAAGTGCTCGACTCAATGGATATCGAGAAGGAGCGGGGCATCACCATCAAGGCGCAGACCGTACGCCTCGACTACCGCGCCAAGGATGGCAAGGATTACGTCCTCAACCTGATGGACACCCCCGGCCACGTGGACTTCGCCTACGAGGTCTCGCGCAGCCTGGCGGCGTGCGAAGGCGCGCTGCTGATCGTGGATGCGTCCCAGGGCGTCGAGGCGCAGACCCTCGCCAACGTCTATCAGGCGCTCGACAACAATCTCGAGATTGTGCCGGTGCTCAACAAGATCGATCTGCCCGCGGCCGAGCCCGAGCGCGTGAAACAGCAGATCGAGGACGTGATCGGGCTCGACGCGAGCCAAGCCATCCTGGCTTCGGGAAAAACCGGCGCCGGCATCGACGAATTGTTGGAAGCCATCGTCACCCGCCTGCCGCCGCCGCAGCACGGCGACGCCGCCGCGCCGCTTAAGGCCCTGCTGGTGGATGCCTGGTACGATTCATATCTTGGCGTTGTCGTCCTGTTCCGCGTCATCGATGGCGTGGTCAAGAAGGGCATGCGCATCAAGCTGATGCAGACCGGCGCCGACTACAATGTCGATACGCTCGGCGTGCTGCGGCCCAAGCGCCAAGACGTGGCCGAGCTTGGCCCAGGTGAAATCGGCGTCTTTACTGCCAGCATCAAAGAAGTGGCCGATGCGCGCGTCGGCGACACCATCACCGAATATCGCAAAGAAACCGCCGCCGCCTTGCCAGGCTTCAAGCCCGCGCAGCCCGTAGTATTTTGCGGCCTATTTCCCACGGATGCGGCCAAGTTCGAGGATTTGCGCGCCGCCATGAGTAAGCTGCGCCTCAACGACGCCAGCTTCTCTTTCGAGATGGAAACCTCCGCGGCGCTGGGTTTTGGCTTCCGCTGCGGCTTCCTTGGCTTGTTGCATCTGGAGATCATCCAAGAGCGGCTCTCGCGGGAGTTCGATCTCGATCTCATCGCCACCGCGCCTTCGGTGGTGTACCGCGTACATATGAACAAGGGCGAAGTGATCGAGCTGCACAATCCAGCCGATCTGCCCGATGTGGTGCACATCAAGGAAATCGAGGAGCCCTGGATCAAGGCCACGATCCTCACGCCTGATGAATATCTCGGTTCCATCATTAAGCTCTGCCAGGATCGCCGCGGCATTCAGAAGGATCCGAACTATGTCGGCGCGCGCGCCATGCTCGTTTATGAGCTGCCGCTCAACGAAGTCGTGTTCGATTTCTATGATCGGCTGAAGAGCGTTTCCAAGGGCTACGCCAGCTTCGATTATCAGATCATCGATCACCGCGCCGGCAACCTGGTAAAGATGTCGATCCTCGTGAACGATGAGCCGGTGGATGCGCTTTCCATGCTGGTCCACGCGGACCGCGCCGAAAGCCGAGGCCGGGCCATGTGTGAAAAGCTAAAGGAGCTGATCCCGCAGCACCTGTTCAAGATTCCAATTCAAGCCGCCATCGGCGGGCGCATCATCGCGCGCGAAACCATCTCGGCCCTGCGCAAAGATGTCACCGCAAAATGCTATGGCGGCGACATCACCCGCAAGCGCAAGCTGCTCGACAAGCAGAAAGAGGGCAAAAAGAAAATGCGCCAGTTCGGGAAGGTGGAAATCCCGCAGGAAGCGTTCATAGCGGCGCTCAAGATGGATGGGGACTAGCACGGCCGCCAGCCGATTGCGCGCGTCGCGCGTGCGGCGCTAAGCTTTCTACGTGGCGTTCAATTCCATCACGCGCTTGCGCCTGCGTTCCTTCTTCACCTTGCCAGCATTTCTGCGCGAGGCCGCCGCCAGCGCCCGCGAGGCCGCGGCTGCGCCTGGCTTTATTGGCGGCGCGCTTTTGCTTGAGGGTCGCCTCGTTTTCTGGACGCGCACGGCCTGGGCCAGCGAAGAGGCGATGAAGGCTTATCGCGATAGCGGCGCCCACCGCGCCGTCATGCCGAAGCTGATGCGCTGGTGTGATGAAGCTTCGGTCGCGCATTGGCAGGGCGAGGCAGAGAGCGATTGGGATGCCATTTACGCACGCATGGCGCGCGAAGGCCGGCTCACGCGCGTGCTGCGGCCCACCAACGCGCATCAACAAAAACGGTTCTCGCCGATGCGCCGCTGGTCGCCGGAGCAGACGATCCGCTAGCAGCGAGCCGCCCCACCGCAGCGGCCGGATCATCCCTCCACCGCCGTCGCGTGAGGGATTGGTCCCTGAAGTTCGCGCCCTCACAGGCGCACCAGTCAGGGGCGCCCACCACGCCCAGCCCTTTCGGGGCCGCACGAAGATTTTCGGCCGCGCGTGCCAACAAGGATGGCGCTTGCGCTCGACGTGGCTTGCGCCCCACGCTACGGCTTGAGCCACGTTTCGAGGAGGGGATTTGCATGAAGCGATTGGTTTTGGCCGCCGCGGCGGTATTGGCGCTGGCCGCATGCGACGCGGTTCCTGGTCTCACCGGCGCAGCCGGCGGGGGCGGGGCGGGGCCGTCAATCCCGAACACGCCGGAAGGGGCTCAAGCGCCGACTGTGCTCGAGCGCGCGGGCAATGTGCAGCAGGCTAGCATCAACGCTGAACAGCGCGGCCAGCTCGAGGGCCTGGTGCGCGGCTATCTCGATGACGTGCAGGCGAATTTCGGTTCCGGTATGGCGCCGGCGGCAGGCTTTGAGGATGTCATCGTGCCGATGCAGCCGAGCGCCGATCATCGCTGGCATGTCGATCTTGTCGCTGGCACACCGTATCGCTTCATCGGCGCATGCGATAACGAATGCTCCAATGTCGATTTCGAATTGATTGCCCCGCAAGGCGGCGTGGTAGCCAGCGATCTGCTGGAGGATGATTATCCGGTCGCGGAGTTCGTGCCCGCCGAAAACGGCCGCTACATCGCGCGTTTGCTGATGCGCACGTGCACGATCGCGCCGTGCTTCGCTGGTGCGCGAGTGCTCTCGGCTGCGCCAGCGCCAGCGCCAGCGGCCCAGACCGATAAGTGAGTCAGGCGTAAGGGAAGCAGGCGTCGCGCTCTAGCGCGACGCCGAAATACGCGGCGAGCGCTGCAATCGCGGCGGCATGGGCGGGATAAGGGTCGGTGTTGCCCGGGCCGACGATGACGGTGCGGAAATGGGCCTGGTTGCGGCCTTCGGGCGGCAGCATGGCCGTCGCCAAGCCCTCGCCGTCGTCGGCGCGCAGCGTCAGGAACAGCGGCATGGAGCGGGCGACATGGTCTTTCAGGCCGATCGCTTGCTCAAACGTCGGTGCGCCAGCCGGCGCGCGATAGCTCTCGCGGGCTGCCGCCTCGGCGCGGCGAAAGTATTTGTCGACAGCATGGCGCAAGTCGCGCGCCTCCGCTTCGGCCTCCGCTTCGCTTTCAAGCCGGAACCAAGTCTTGCCGCCAGGCGCATCGCATACGTATCGCATACGTCATTCTAGCGCATGGGCGGGAACAAATTATGGAGCGGGCTGCAAAAAGTTGTGGCGCTCAGCAGGGCGTGTCGACGACCACGTATTGATTTGCGTAGCGATCCCATTGCCGCTCGCGGCAAAGGCGCGGCGGCGGCTCGCTATAGCCGTAATCGTCCGCGTAAGCGGATCGCCCATAACCGCCGCTGTAGCCGTCGTCATAATAGCGCGGCAGCGGCGGCGGCGGCGCATAGTAGCGGGGCGGCGGGGGCGCGGAGGGCTGGCTGGCGGCCGCGCCGAGCGCCAAGCCGAGCACAAGGCCGACAACCCCGGCTGCCACTGCTGCGTCATTGTCGCGATCGCGCCGGTGGCGGTGATGGCCTCCGTAGCCGCGGTCGTAGCTGTAATAGCCGCGTCCATCACGATAATCGCGACGGCCATCGCGGGCGTCGGCGGCGGCGGGGGAAATGGCCGCCAGCGCGAACGCTGCGGCCGCCACGAAGGCGGTGAGTTTACGCATGACACAAGGCTCCCATCCAAACGCTGCGCCCGCGCAGCTGAATCCAAGCTGAATCACCTTGTCGGCCGCTCGCCCGATGCAACGTCCTTGATATTGCGTACCATTAGAAGGAGATCGCCAATGGCTTATGTGGATGGCTTCGTGCTCGCGGTTCCGAAGCAAAATCTGGATGCTTACAAGGATATGGCTCGCAAGGCGTGTGAGGTTTGGCTTGAGCATGGCGCCACCGGTTATGTCGAAGCCGTCGCCGATGACGTGCCATATGGCGAGCTGACATCGTTTCCCCGCGCCGTGATGGCGAATGACGATGAAATTGTGGTCTTTTCCTACGCGCTCTATCAATCCCGCGCCCATCGCGACGAGGTAATGGCCAGAGTTATGGCCGATCCGCGCATGAAGAATCAGGAATACGCCCAGGTGTTCGATGGCAAGCGCATGATCTGGGGCGGGTTTGAGCCCTTTATCGACAAGCGCTAGGGCGCAGCGGCGTGGCGGTACGGCTCAGCGGCCGCATCGCCACGCCGGGCATTGCGCCCTACTCGGTCGGGAAACCGCGCACGCGCAGCAAGGCATTTACATCCGGATCGCGGCCGCGGAATTGGCGGTAAGCTTCCGCCCGATCAGTGGAGTTGCCGGGCGCGAGGATGATGTTGCGCATGCCCGCCGCCGCCGTGGGGTCAAACACGTTGCCGCTGGCCTCGAACATCTCCCACGTGTCGGCATCCATAACCTCCGACCAGAGATAGGAGTAATAGCCGGCCGAATAGGAATCGCTTGAGAACAAATGCCCGAATTGCGGCAGCCGATGGCGCATCACCATTTCACGCGGCATACCGATGGCGGCCAGCGTGTCACGTTCAAACGCGTCCGGATCCGTCACCGCGTCGGGCCGGTTATGCATGGCCATATCGACCAGCGCGGAAGAGAGATACTCCACCGTTTGGTAGCCCTGATTGAACGTGGAGGCGCGTTCGATGCGATCCACCAGCGATTGCGGCATTGGCGCGCCGGTTTGGTAGTGGCGCGCGAAGCGATCGAGGATCGGGCGCGTCAGCACCCAATGCTCATGCACCTGGCTGGGAAACTCTACATAGTCGCGGGGCGTCACCGAAAGGCCCGGATAATTCACTTCCGAGAGCAGCCCGTGCAGCGCGTGGCCGAATTCGTGGAAGAGGGTCTGCGCGTCGTCGAGCGAGATTAGGATCGGCTGACCTTCGGCGCCGCGCACGAAATTGTTGTTGTTGGATGTGATCGGCGTGACGGTGCGGCCGGTGAACGTTTCGTGGCCTTGATAGCCCTGCGCCCAGGCGCCCGAGCGCTTTCCGCTTCGTGCGAAATTGTCCAGATAGAACAGGCCCTGATACGAGCCGTCGCGATCGCGCACTTCGAACACGCGCACGTCGGCTTGGAAAACCGGCACCTGACCGGTGATCTCATGGAACGTCAGCCCATAGAGCTGCTCGGCCATGTAGAAGGCGCCCTGCACCATGTTGTCGAGCTGGAAGTAGGCGCGGACCTCGTTCTGATCGAGGCTGTAACGATCACGGCGCACCAGCTCGGCGTAATAGAGATAATCCCACGGCTCGATGGTGATGCGATCGCCGCGGCGGTTGGCGATGGCTTGCATGTCGGCCACTTCCTCGCGCACGCGCGCCACGGCCGGGCGCCACACCCGCATCATCAATTCCTGCGCGCGCGCGGGATCGCGCGCCATGGTGTCATCCATGCGGTAATGGGCGTGGGTGGGGAAGCCCAGAAGCTGCGCACGTTCGGCGCGCAATTGCATGATCTGCGCAATGATTGCGTTGGTGTCGTTGCCGTCGCCGTTATCGCCGCGATTCTTGAACGCGCGCCACACTTGCTCACGCAGGCGGCGGTTGGAGGAAAAGGTCAGGAACGGATCCACGCTTGAGCGCGTGTTCACTACCGCCCAACGCCCAGCCTGGCCGCGCTCAGCCGCGGCGGCCGCATAGGAATCGATCATGCTTTGCGGCAGCCCGTCGAGATCGGCGCGACGGTTGATGAAGATCGCTGTGTTTTCATCAGCCAGAAGGCGGCGGTTGAATTCCGTGAACGCCGAAGACAGTTCGGTGTTGATGGCGCCCAGGCGCTCCTGCTGTTCGGGCGTGAGCGCCGCGCCTTGGCGTACGAAGCTGGCGTGCGTGCGCTCAAGCAGGCGCAATTGTTCGGCGTTGAGGCCGAGGCTGGCGCGGCGCTGATGCAGATTGTCGATGCGCGCGAACAGGGCGCGGTTGAACGTGATGGCGTTGCCCGCGCGCGTCAGCCGCGGCGACCATTCCGCCTGCAGCGCTTGGACTTCCGGCGTCGATACATTGGCGGCCAGTACGGCGGAGAGCAGGGTGGCGCGATCGAGGTGGCGCCCTGCGTTCTCCATCGCGGCGATCGTGTTCTCGAACGTGGGCTGGGCGGGATTGTTGGCGATGGCGTCGATTTCGGCCGCTTGCAGGGCGATGCCCGTTTCGAAGGCCGCTGGGAAGGCGGCCGGCTGGGCGCGATCCCAGGGCGGCACGCCACCATAGGGGCCAGTCCAAGGCGCGAGCAGAGCGTTTTGATTAGCTTCCGCGGTCAAGCGAGCGACCTCCGATTGCGCAGCCTGATATTGCGCCGATGTCGGCGCGGCGGCGCCTGTGGAGGCGCAGCCGGCAAGCGCGGTGGCGAGCGCGAGAATGCTCGCGGCGAGTAGGTGCGATTTCATAAGGTTTGAGCCCCAAAACGCTGCGGCCCCCGATCCGGGGGCCTGTGTTGCCGGCGACTTTGGCCGCC
>JAEUMU010000021.1 GCA_016791325.1 Hyphomonadaceae bacterium | reverse complement strand
GACGAGCCCGCGCGGATGGCCCAGGAACTGTTTTTCGGCGTCCGGGCGGCCGCCAGCGGTGGTGTCGGTCATTGATAATCCCCGTCAGGCCCACGCCCCCTCGCGCGCGCCTCCCTATGTCTTGGCTGTCACCCAAGCCGGGTGCGGGGCATTACGTCAAGGTCACGCCGACGAGCGCAGGTCGGCGGTGAGCAGCCACCAGAACGTCTTTCCGGGGTTGGAATCGAGCCAGAAGCCCAACCGCCGCAGGGTCCGCACCGACGCAAGGTTGCGGCTGTCGCAGCCGGCGATGATGCTATCGGCGCCGCCGCTGGAAAACAGCCAGTCGATCACTCGCCCCGTCGCTTCCACGGCATAACCTTGCCTGCGGCGGGCGCGCGCCACACCATAACCGATCTCGAATTCGCGCACGGCGCGCGGCGAAGGCTCGAAACGCACGTCGCCGATGACGCATCCTTCTGCGCGATGCACGGCGATGACGCGCGTGGGCCCATCGCTTGCGCCGGAGCGCGCCACCAGCCCCAGGCTGGCCGCACACCAATCCGCCGGCGCATCGGCGCCGATCGTATCGGCGAATACCGCCTGCCCGGCGCGCGCCGCAGCCGCCAAAGCCGGTGTCACCGGCTCAAGCCGCAGGCGCGTGGTGAACAGCGGATAGCTGAGCGCGGTAATCATGCGGCCGCGACCATCACCCGGCCGCAGGCGCTGCGCAATGGAGCGCTTCATCGGGGCGAAGCGGATAGAGCCTGCGCCCTCGCGCTTGCCGCGCCTAATACGCGCAGGCGGCGAAAACGCGCCGCACGTCGCCGCCCCATTCGGTGCGATAACGCTCGATCAGGCGTTCGGCCGGGGTGACGCCCGAGGCGGCGATATCGTCCAGTTCGCTCAGGAAATGCGTTTCATCGGCGCCGGACGAATCCGTGAGCGCCCGCGACTTTAGACCCTGGCGCGAAATGGCGAGCGCAGCTTGGGCGATATCGCGCGCGGTGACGCCGCGAATAGGCGCGCGCAGGCCAAGCACGGGCACGGCGCGGCGCAGGCTTTCGCGATCCTCCGCGCTCCAGCTTTTCACCAGCGACCACGCCGCTTCCAGCGCCGCATCACAATAGAAGATGCCGGCCCAAAACGCCGGCAGCGCGCACAAGCGCGACCAAGGCCCAGAATCGGCGCCGCGCATTTCCAGATAGGTTTTCAGCCGCACCTCCGGGAAAATCGTGGTGAGGTGATCTTCCCAGTCCTTCAGCGTGGGGCGCTCACCCGGCAGCACCGGCATTTTGCCGTCCATGAAGGCGCGGAAGCTTTGGCCGCTGCAATCGAGATATTTGCCGTCCCGATAAACGAAATACATCGGCACATCGAGCGCATACTCGGCGTAGCGCTCAAAGCCCATGCCGTCCTCAAACACAAATGGCAGCATGCCGGTGCGATCCGGATCGGTGTCGGTCCAGATGTGGCCGCGATAGGAGAGGAAGCCGTTCAGACGCCCTTCGGCGAATGGCGAATTGGCGAACAGCGCCGTGGCGATCGGCTGCAACGCAAGGCCGACGCGGAATTTCTTCACCATGTCCGCTTCGGACGCAAAATCGAGATTGGTTTGCACGGTGCAAGAGCGGAACATCATCTGCCGCCCAAGCCGGCCGACCTTCATCATGTAGTCGCGCATGATGCGGTAGCGGCCTTTCGGCATGATTGGCGTTTCGTCGAGGCTCCAAAGCGGCGAAAAGCCGAGCCCCAGAAACGAAATGCCCATCGCGCCCGCCACATCGCGCAGTTGCGAGAGATGCGAACCGGTTTCCGCACAGGTTTGGTGCAGATGCTCAAGCGGCGCGCCGGAAAGCTCGAACTGGCCGCCGGGCTCAAGCGTGATCGAAGCGCCATCCTGCGCGAGCGCGATGGTGTTCGCGCCCTCCTTGATTTGACGCCAGCCATATTTCGCCGACAGCCCATCCAGCAACGCGCCGATGCCGCGCTCGCCCTCATACGGGACGGGCAGCAGCGTATCGGTGTAGAAGGCGAACTTCTCGTGCTCGGTGCCGATGCGCCAGGAGGCGCGGTCTGGCTTGGAGCCCCCCTCCAGGTGCGCAACGAGATCGGCGAAGCCGGTGAGCGGCGGCGCCTTGGTTTTCGTATCAGCCACGCTCTTCCTCCCAGCGCTCCCGCGCGGATGTGGCGATTGGCGTGCGCGGGCGCAAGCGCTCACCCTTGCCGCCAGTCTCCCCAAACCGCCTGGATCAGCGTTAACGCGGCGATCGCGGCGGTCTCCGCGCGCAGGATACGCGGGCCGAGCGAAACCGGAATGACATGGCTCAAACCGCGAAGCAGGCGCCGCTCCTCGGGGGTGAAGCCCCCTTCGGGACCGATCAGCACAGCCAGCTTGGCCGCCCCCGCCACGGATGCGAGGGCTTGCGCCAATGGCGGGGCCCGCCCCTGCGTCCCGCCCCAAGCCTGGGCTTCATCGTCGCCGGCTTCATCGGCGAAGATGAGCGGACGGGCGCTTTCCCAGCCATCAAGCGCCCGCGGCAACGAAACCGGCGCCGCGATTTCCGGCGCATCAAAGCGCTCGGTTTGCTCGGCGGCTTCGCGGGCGATGAGCGCCAGGCGATCCACGCGCACGGTTTCGGCGATGGTGCGTTGGGTCAACACAGGACGGATGCGCGCCACGCCCAGCTCGGTCGCTTTCTCCACGATCAGATCCCTCGCGTGGCGCTTCACCGGCGCAAACAGCAGGTCGAGATCGGGGCAGGCGCGCGCCGCGCGCAGCCGTTCTTCCACCAGCACGCGCATGCCGCGCTTGGTTTTCTCAATAACCCGCGCGCGCCACTCGCCCTCGCGCGCATTGAACACGCGCAGGGCATCGCCTGCCGCCAGGCGCAGCACGGCGCCGACATGATGCGCCTGCGCTTCGTCCAGCGTGAGGGTGGCGCCTGCGGCGAGCGGCTGGTCGATCAAAAGGCGCGGGTTGGGCATGGCGGCCTTATGGACCGTCCCCGCCCCAGCGAGCAAACCCTAGCGCCGCCTAGGCGGCCTCATCGGCCAGCTTATCGCCCCGCGCCATTGCGTTCAGCCGCGCATAGAGCCCGCGCGCGGCGATCAGCTCGCCGTGGCGGCCCTGCTCGACGATGCGACCCTGGTTGAACACCAGGATGCGGTCAGCCTCGCGCACTGTGGAGAGGCGGTGGGCGATGACGATAGTGGTGCGCCCCTGCTTCAGCTCCGCCATCGCCGCCTGCACGTCGCGCTCGGTCTCGACATCGAGCGAGGACGTCGCTTCATCGAGGATCAGGATGGGCGCATTGGCGAGGAACGCGCGCGCCAACGCCACGCGCTGACGCTCGCCGCCAGAGAGCTTCACGCCGCGCTCGCCCACCTCTGTATCGTAGCCCTGCGGCAGCCTGGCGATGAACTCGTGCGCCCGCGCGCGCTTAGCGCAGGCGACAATCTCCTCCAGCAACGCTTCGGGGCGCGCATAGCCGATATTCTCGCGCAGCGAGCGATGAAACAGCGCCGGATCCTGCGGCACAAGCGCGATGGCTTGGCGAAGGCTCGCCTGCGTCACTGCGCTGACATCCTGGCCGTCAATGGCGATCACGCCGCCGTTCACATCATAAAGCCGCTGCACCAGCTTCACGAACGTCGATTTTCCCGAGCCCGTGGGCCCCACGAGCGCCACCGTTTCGCCCGGTGCGATCTCCAGCGAGAAATCGCTGTAGAGCGGCGCTGCGGCGTTCTTGTAGGCGAAGCTTACGTGCGAAAAGCTGATACGCCCGGCGCCGGGCTTGAACACCGCTGCACCGGGGCGATCGCGCACGTCCTCCGCCGCATTGGCGTAGGCGACCACGTCTTCGATATCGGCGATGCCCTTTTGCAGGTTCTGAATGTTTTCACCCAGCGTGCGCAAATAGCCGGAAACCAGCAAGAACGCCGTAATGGCGAACACGGCGTCGCCGGCGCTTGCGCGCCCTGCGCCCCATTCCAGCAGAACCAGCCCCAAGAGCCCCGCCTGAAGCGTGAACAGGAGCATGTTCTGGATCACCCAGGAATCGGTGGAGCGCCGCCATGTCCGCCGCGCCTGCGTATTCCACGCGTTCACCACCGCGCCAAAGCGTGCGTGCTCTCGCGCCTCCGCGCCGAACGCCTTGACGGTGGCGTTCGAGGTTACGGCGTCGGCCAACGCTGCGCCGATGGCGGTGTCGCGCTTGATGTATTCGCGCAACGACGCAGCGATATAGAAGCGCCCCATCAGGTAAGCGGTGAGCAGGAACGCAGCGATCGCACCTCCCGTGAAGAGGCCGATCAGCGGCCATTGCAGCGCCGTCATCACGGTGACGCCAATCAACACGCCCGCAGCGGGCAGCATGTACCAAACCATGGTGTCGGAGATGATGTCGTAGGCGTTCATCGCCCGCGAGACACGCCGCACCGTGGCGCCGGCGAAATTGTCGGCGTGCCAATCGGCGGAAAAGCGCTGCACGTCGCGGAAACCGTCGACGACGACACGCTCCATGTTGTTGGCCGCGAACGGAATCCAGAAGCGCACGCCCACATTGCGCGCCACGTAGAAGGTGAACGCCAGCGCTGCGATCACGCCGTAGCCATAGGCCGCCGCGCGGCGGCCCTCATCGGTCGGCCCCGCAGCCAAAGCTTCCACAAGGCGCGCCGAAGCGAACGGAAACGCCAGATCGGCCAAGACTGCGGCGGAAAAGAAAAGGCCGAACCAGGCAAGCTTGCCCGGCTGGCTGGACCAATGCTTCCACATGAAGCGCACGATCTGCCCAAGGCTCGCCTTGCGGCCGCCGGGCGCGCGCTCATCATCCAAGTCGTATGCGTCACTCATGTTAATACCGGCAAAGGCGCGCGCCACGAAAGGCGGCCTCGCGCGCGAAATTAAGAAACGAGAATGCGGTAGCGGAACGCTGGTCGGCCCACATGCCGCGGCTCGGCGAAACGGAAGCGCGCAAATCCTCAATCGGATTGCGGCCTTTCAAAGCTGAAGCAGCCAACGCTGCCTCAAAGCTCAACGGCGTCCGTTCGCGGCGCCGGGCGTCTTAGACGCGGGTGATTTGCACGACCATGTTAGCGTTCTCCTTAGGAGCAAACGCCGAGGAGATACCCCGCCCTCCCGCTTGCGTAAAGCCAAAGCCGCGCGCATGACGCCGACGTGACCGATTTTAAACCTGCCGATGCGCTGAAAGCGCACTGGACCGATCGCCTGCCGGGGGCGTGGAAGCCGTTCGCGCAACTCTCGCGGCTGGATCGGCCGATTGGCTGGCAGCTCTTGTTGCTGCCGTGCCTGATGGGCCTGGCGGTGGCGCGAACCGGCTACGGCTTCTTCTGGGACGATGCGCGCTTTGCGCTGGCGTTCGTGTTGGGCGCCATCGCCATGCGCGGCGCGGGCTGCACTTATAACGACATTCTCGACCGCGACATCGACGCCAAGGTGGAACGCACGCGGCTGCGGCCGCTGCCTTCCGGCGCGCTCAGCACGCGCGCGGCATGGGCATGGCTGTTGGCGCAGTGCCTCGTTGGGCTCGCGGCGCTGCTGATGTTTCCGCCACTCGCGCAAATCGTGGCGCTGGCGGCGCTGCCGCTGGTGGCGCTTTATCCGCTGATGAAGCGGATCACGTGGTGGCCGCAAGCGTGGCTGGGGATCGTGTTCTCGTGGGGCGCGCTGGTGGGCGGCGCGGCGGTTGCTTTTCCCGCATCTTTGCCGGGCGAAACCATCGCGCTTTACCTAGGCTGCATCCTCTGGACCATCGCTTACGACACCATCTACGCCCTGCAGGACCGCGAAGACGACGCCCTCGTGGGCGTGCGCTCCACGGCGCGGCTATTCGCCGAACATTGGCGCGCTTGGACCAGCGCGTTCTACGTGGGCGCCATCTTTCTTTGGGCGGCGGCCGCGGCCATCTCCGGCGCGCCAATCGTGACGATCATCGCTTTGAGCTTGATCGGCGCAGGGCTGATCTGGCCGATGCTGCAGCGCGTGGACGCCGCGCGTCCGGAAACGGCGCTTGCGGGCTTCAAGGCGAATGCGATGATCGGGGCGGCCGTCCTGTGCGCCTTCGCGCTGGAGCCCGCATGGCGCACGCTGCGGCCGTTGCTGGGGGTGTGACGTGGGCGAAGCGGAACAGCATTTG
>JAEUMU010000192.1 GCA_016791325.1 Hyphomonadaceae bacterium | reverse complement strand
GTTGAGACGCCGCGAGTCTCGCGCGTGTCGGCGCCGCTGACATGCCAGGAATTCACCCCGATCACGCGCCCGCACTCGTCCAGCAGCGGCCCCCCGGAGGAGCCAGAGGAAATCACCGCCTGGTGGTTGATGGTGGGGATCTGTTCGCCGGTGGGGGCGCGATCGCGCAGGGAGGCGATTTGGCCGGACGTGCGCGAGGCGGGCGTGGGGCGCAGCAGATCGGCGCCCGTCGCGCCCTGATAATCCACGTCCGGGTAGCCCAGCGCCACCACCCCGTCGCCCGGATGCGGCTCAACCGTGGAGATGGTCAACACCGGCAAATCGAGGCCGCTGCGAATTTCCAGCAGCGCCAGTTCTGTCAGCGGCGAGTAGCGAATGATACGCGCCGGCACGAGCCCATCACCCTGGGGCGGCACAATGGCCACGCCGTACTCCGCCCGCTGGCGGGCAGGGGCGACCACATGCGCGTTGGTCACCACCAGGTTTGGCGCCACCACGAAGCCCGAGCCCGACCCGTAAAGCAGGCGTCCTTCCGGCGATTCCAAAATCACGACGACGCGCACGATTCCGCGCTCGGCTTCATCGACGCTGGTTTGCGCCGCCGCCGAACCGGCCAGCGCCAGAGCAAGCGCCGCCGCCAGAAATCTTATTGTCTTTACGATCAAGCTGTTCCCCAGCAGCGCCAGCAGGCCCAATTTCGGGCGCCGTTCCCTTCGCGGCAAGCGCGCGCGCCAGTTCATGGCCTTCGTTACCTAAGCGGAACGTGAACAGCGGCGCCGGCGCCACACTTTGCGCTGCGGCCCAGCCCTTGCATCAGCTGGAACATCGCGGCAAGTCCATTCCGTCGGCGACGGGGGCGGTCGGCGGCGGAACGCGCGGCCGCGTAAGGCCGTGCTCAACGCCCCGTCGCCCCACATGTTTCGGCCAAGATTAAACGCTTGGTCGGCGTCGTTCTTAGGATTGTTAAACTTGCCGCGTTAAGCCCGATTGAGGGGCTGATTCGGCCGGGGTTCGAGCGGCGAGGGTTTTCTAGGCATGTTGGGCAATATGTTCGGTCTCGTTGCGCCGGATTTGGCGATTGATCTCGGGACTGCAAACACGCTGATCCACGTAAAGGGGCGCGGCATCGTTCTCGATGAGCCGTCCGTGGTGGCCTACGTAAACGAGGGCGGCCGCAAAGTGGTTTACGCGGTCGGCGCCGAAGCCAAGACGATGCTGGGCAAGACCCACCGCAACATGGAAGTCGTTCGTCCGCTGCGCGACGGCGTGATCGCCGATTTCGATGTCGCCGAGGAAATGATCAAGCAGTTCATCCGCAAGGTGCTGCCGCGTCCTGCGCTGATTTCACCCCAAATCGTTATCTGCGTGCCCACCGGCGCCACCCCGGTTGAACGTCGAACCATCCTTGAAAGCGCCCAAGCTTCAGGCGCGCGCCGCGTTAAGCTGATCGAAGAGCCCGTGGCGGCGGCGTTGGGCGCCGGCCTCCAGATCGACGATCCCTCGGGCTGCATGGTTGTCGATATTGGCGGCGGCACCACGGAAATCGCCGTGCTCTCGCTGGGCGGTCTGGTCTGGTCGCGCAGCTTGCGGGAAGCCGGCGATAAGATGGATGAGGCCATCATCCAATATCTGCGCCGCACCGAGAATTTGCTGATCGGCGACAGCACCGCCGAAAAGATCAAGAAGGAAATCGGCACCGCCCGCCAGCCGGACGATGGCCGCGGCATGCAAATGCCCATCAAGGGACGCGATAACCTCTCCGGCGTGCCGAAGGAGATCGTCGTCACCGAAGCGATGGTGGCCGACGCCCTGGCGGAGCCTGTCACGCGCATCGTCGACGCCGTGCGGCAGGCGTTCGAGCAGATGCCCCCCGAACTGGCCGCCGACATTTACGATCACGGCCTGATGCTGACGGGCGGGGGCGCGCTTCTGCGCAATCTCGATACCGTGCTGCAGGAGCGGATTTCGATTCGCGTCTCGGTGGCGGACGATCCGCTGCGCTGTGTGGTGAAGGGCTGCGGAATCGCGCTGGACACCATAAATTCGTCCGAGGCGCGCCGTCTGCTCACTGAAGAAGTGTGACGCAGGGCGCGTAAGACAAAAGAGGCGGCGAAGTGGCCAGACGCAGGAGCATGTTCCGGCGCGCCGGCGCGGGCAAGGGGATCGCGCCGGGCGTGGTCCTTGCTGCGGTCGTCGTCATAGGCGCCGGGGTGCTCATTTTTTCGCAGCGCGGCGGCGGCGGCCAGCAGGCGCAGCAAGCCAGCGATGGTGCGGCCGCGGTCGCCGGGCGTGTCGCCACTGGGCCGTTCCGTGAGGGCGAAACGTTGTTCTCGCGTCTGGGCGCGATGTGGAACGCCACCGCCCGCATCGAGGAGTTGGAGCGCGAAAACACTGAACTCCGCGTCTGGCGCGATCTGGCCGAGCGTCTGGCTGAGCGTAACGCGCGCTATGAAAGCCTATTGCGTATGCCGCCCGACGCCATGGGAGAAGGCGCCGACATCGAGCACGCCATCGCCGCGCAGCTGGTTCTGGATTCCGGCGGCCCGTTCACCCGTACGCTTGTCGCTAACGCGGGCGCCGATCATGGCGTGCGGGTCGGCTTTATCGCCGTGAATGAGAACGGTCTTGTCGGCCGCGTCGTTTCCGTCGGCCGGCGCTCGGCGCGGGTGCTGATGCTGGATGATTACACTTCGCGCATCCCGGTGATGGGCGAAGCCTCGCGCGTGCGCGCTGTGATGGCCGGGCAGGCGACGCGCCCGCCGGAGCTGATCACGCGCCCGTTCCAGATGCAGGCGCCGCCCTTGGATTTTATCGTCGGCGCACAAAGCC
Organism: Hyphomonadaceae bacterium; assembly: GCA_016791325.1. GTDB lineage: Bacteria > Pseudomonadota > Alphaproteobacteria > Caulobacterales > Aquidulcibacteraceae > Vitreimonas. The sequence goes on along the minus strand of JAEUMU010000192.1, from coordinate 2,401 downwards.
TGCGCGATGGCGAGCGCATGATCACCTCTGGCGATGGCGGGCTTTATCCGCGCGGCATTCCTGTTGGCGTCGCGCGCCGCGGCGGCGATGGCCAATGGCGTGTGACGCTGGCCGCATCGCAACAGCCGATCGATTTCGTGCGCCTTCTGCCTTATGTCGGCATCGAGCATCCGGAAGCCGCGCCGGCCGGCGAAGGCGAGGTGCCGGTGGCGGGCCAATCCTCAGTCACCGTGATCCGGCGCGAAACCATGGCGCCGGCGCCGATAATCGCGCTGCCGCAACAGCGTCCCGCCGCGCAGCCCGCGAGCGCCCCCGCCGTCGAGCAACCCGCCGCCGCGCCGCCGCGTCCGCGCCCCCAGCCGCAGCCCGCGCCCGCCGCGCCGCAAACCACCCAGCCCGCCGTCGAGCCGCCGCGCGAACCGTATCGCCCGCCTGAGGAACGCGAACAAACGCCGGCGCCGCAGCCCACGGGGGAGCCCACGCAATGAGCGCGTTCTCGCTGCGCGCGCCAAGCCGGCGCGCCTTGCGCGTTTGGGGCTTCGCCCTCGCGGTGGCGAGCGTGATCTCGCCGGCCTTGCCGCTTGGGCCGCTGTTCGCGCAGCCGCCAATGCCGCTGGCCGTGTTGTGGGCGGCGTATGGCTGGGCCGCGGAAGATGAAAACAACTGGCGCGCGCCGCTTGTGCTTGCGCTGCTGGGCCTGGTTCACGACGCTATGTCCGGCGGGCCGTTCGGCATGTTCGTGGTGATTTATGTGAGCGCCTATATGATCGGGCGTGTGGCGGCGGTGGTGATGTCGGCGCCTAACCTGATTTCGCTGTGGGGCGGTTTCATCGTCACCGCATTGCTCACCATCGTGATCGCGCATTTCGTTGTTCGCTGGGGGCTTGGCCCGCGCGCATCGGCTATGGCGTATGCGGAAGCCGCCGTGATCACCGCGATCGTGTTCCCGCTGGTGCGGCCGCTCTACATGAGCGCGACGCAATCCATGCGCCCGCAACCGGGGGCGCGCCGATGAAAAAGCCCCGCAAAGTCGGCTCCACGCTGCCCAAGCGCGACGCCAACGTGATTTTCAATCGCCGCGCCGCGCTGATGAGCTTCGCCGGCGCGGGCGTGATGGGCGCGATCCTGTTCCGCATGGGCCAGTTGCAGCTCAACGATGCGTTCAATCGCCAATATACGCTCGCCGCCGATGAAAACCGCTTCGATACGCGCATCATCGCCCCGCCGCGCGGGGTAATCTACGATCGCTTCGGCGTGGTTTTGGCGCAAACCAGCAAGGACTATCAGGTCTCCATCCTGCAAAGCGAGGTGGAGGATCTCGAGCTTGTGCTTGGGCGCGTGGCGGAAATCCTGGGTCATGACGCGGAATGGGCGCGGCGCGCGGCCATTCGCGTGCGCGGCGGTTCGCGCTACGAGCCCCAGCCGGTCCGGGAAGGGCTCACCTGGGACGAGTTCAACGCCATCAATGTGCGCCTGCCTGAACTGCCGGGCGTCGTGGCCAACTCCGCCGACGTGCGCGCCTATCCGTACGACATCGTTTACGGCCATCCCATCGGCTACGTTCAGAAGCCCACGCAACGCGATGTCGAGGCCGCGGTCGCCGAGCAGAACCAAAGCCGCGCCATGTATTTGCGCAATCCCTATGTGCGCGTCGGTAAGGCCGGGCTTGAGGCCAATATGGAGACGGTGCTGCACGGTCAGCCCGGCTATCGCAAGGTCATCGTCAACGCGCGCGGCGTCGAGATGGGCGAAGACACCGATGAACGCCGCGAGCCGGTGCGCGGCTCGGGCGTGGTGCTCACGCTCGATCATGAGCTCCAGCGCGTCGCCATGGAGAATTTCGGCGAACAATCCGGCGCCGCCGTGGTGATGGATATTTACAACGGCGATCTCTTGGTGATGGCGTCCGCGCCGGGTTTCGATCCCAACCTGTTTGTCAATGGCATCAGCCACGACAATTTCCGCGCCTACAACGAAAACGAAAAGAAGCCGCTGTTCCACAAAGCGGTGACGGGCGTGTACGCGCCGGGCTCGACATTCAAGATGATCGTCGGCATCGCCGCGAAACAAGCCGGCGTTGAAGATAATTGGGCCGTGAGCTGCACGGGCGGCTTTCCCTATGGCGGGCGCACGTTCCATTGCTGGCGCAATGGCGGCCACGGCCGCATGAACCTGCACGACGCCATCAAGCACTCGTGCGACGTCTATTTTTATCAAGCCGCCTTGCGCGCCGGGCCCGAACGCATCGCCACGGTGGCGCGCCAGTTCGGCCTCGGCGAGCATTTCGACGTCAACGTGCCCAACGTGCGCGATGGCCTCATTCCCGATCCGGTGTGGTGGCGTGCAAATCGCGGCGAAGCCTGGACCGGCGGTCTGACCGTCAATTACGGCATCGGACAAG
>JAEUMU010000124.1 GCA_016791325.1 Hyphomonadaceae bacterium | reverse complement strand
TTCCTACCTCGCCGCCAAGAAGCGCATCTTCCGCAATCAAGGCGCTACCGACTGGGCGGTGATCGGGGTTGACGACGCGTATTGCGCGGGGGTGTGCACGGAGCTCACGCGTGCGGCGTTGCAGCATGTGGCGCCGATTTCCGCCGGCCAATCGCTGGGGCGCGGCGTTTCGGCCATTGGCGGCAAGCTGGTGGATGCGCTGGGCGGGCGATCCGAAGTGGCGGCGGATTTGGCGAAAGCCCCGGCGCTGGCCGGGCGCCACAACGCGCAGAACGCCGCCGCCGCCTACGCAGCGACGCGCGTGCTGGGCGTGGATCATCGCACAATCGTGCACGCACTCACCACGTTTGCGGGCCTGCCGCATCGGCTTGAGCGCGTGGCGACGATAGACGGCGTTCGCTTCATCAATGATTCCAAAGCCACCAACGCCAACGCCGCCGCGCAGGCGCTGGCGGTTTATCCGCGCGTCTATTGGATCGCGGGCGGCGTTGCAAAGGATGGCGGCATTGACGAGTTGGCGCCGTTCTTCCCGCGCATCGCCAAAGCTTATCTGATCGGCCAATCGGCTGGCGATTTCGCGGATACGCTGCGCGGCAAGGCGCCGGTGACGATGGCGGGCCATCTGGAAGCGGCGGTGAAGCTGGCCTTTGCCGACGCCAAGGCTTCGGGCGAGCCGCATCCGGTGGTGCTGCTTTCGCCGGCGTGCGCATCGTTTGATCAGTTCCGTTCCTATGAGGATCGGGGCGACAAGTTCAAAGCGTTCGTCGCTGCGCTGATGCAGGATGCGAACGGCGCACGTTCGGGCGGGGCGGCGTGAGCCTGGCGCTGACCGAGCGCTTCGGCGCGGCGATTGAGCGGGTGCGCACGTATGATCGCCCGCTGCTGATCATCGCCGCCATTCTGATTACGGCGGGCATTCTTTTTTCGATGGCGACTAGCCCTGCCGCAACGGCGCGCATCCGCATCGAGGAAGCGTTCTACTTCGCGGCGCGGCAATCGGCGTACGCGGCGCTGGGCGTGTTCGTGATGCTTGCGGCCGCCCAGCTTGATCCGCGCCAGCTGCGCCGCACGGCTGTCATCATCGCGGCGATTGCACTGCCTTTGTGTTTGCTGGCTTCCATTTTCGGGCCGGAAACGAAAGGCGCGCAGCGTTGGTTCGATCTTGGCCCGGTTTCGCTGCAGCCTTCGGAACTGCTCAAGCCAGCGATCGTGGTGGTGTGGGCGTGGATGCTGGGCGAAGCCATGCGCGCGCCACGCTTTCCCGGCAGGCTGGTTGCGATCGGGCTATATCTGATCTGCGCGGCGGTGCTGATGAGCCAGCCGGACATTGGCCAGACGGCGCTGTTGGCGCTTGTGCTGGGACCCATGCTGATCCTTTCCGGTTTGGCGTTGCGCTGGGTGCTGGGCGGAGCGGTGTTCGCCGGCGCGGCGGCATGGGCGATTTATTCGTTTTATCCGCACGCGCGCGAGCGCATCGACGCCTTTCTGAGTGATGGCGAGCCGGGCTATCAAGTGGGGCGCGCGCTGGATGCGATCGCGGCCGGCGGGGTGTTCGGGCGCGGGCCGGGCGAGGGCGTGATCAAGCGATCGCTGCCGGATGCGCATGCGGATTTCGTGTTTGCGGTGGCGGCGGAAGAGTTTGGCCTGCTGGCTTCGCTTGGCGTGATCTTTGTGTTTGGCGCGCTGGCGTTCCGCGGCCTTTCGCGTGCGAGCCGGCTGAACGATCCGTTCGAGCAAATGGCGGCGGCGGGGCTGGTGACGCTTCTTGTCGCGCAAGCGGCGATCCATATCGCGGTGAACTTGAGCTTGCTGCCAGCGAAGGGCATGACGCTTCCGTTCATTTCGTTCGGCGGTTCCTCGATGGTCGGCTCGGCGCTGGCGTTGGGGTTTTGCCTCTCTCTTCTCCGTGACCGGCCCGGGGCCTATCTCTACCCCGGCCGCAGACGCGAATAGGCCCATGTCCAAGAAGATCGTAGTGATCGCGGCGGGCGGAACGGGCGGGCATTTGTTCCCGGCCGCTGCGTTCGCTGAAGAGATGTTCCGGCGCGGATGGCGCGTGTTCCTGATGACGGACGCGCGCGGGCGGCGCTACGCCGAAGGGTTCCCGGCCGAACGGGTCGAGGATGTGGCCGCCGCAAGCATCAGCGGCAATCCGTTCAAAACCATTCCCGCGCTGTTCAAGATCATGCGCGGCATTGATGCGGCGAAGAAGCGCTTCAGCGAACAGCGCCCAGCGCTGGTGGCGGGCTTTGGCGGCTATCCTTCGTTTCCCGCCTTGATGGCGGCGCGCGCGCACAAGATTCCAATCCTGATCCACGAACAGAACGCGGTGCTGGGGCGCGTGAACCGCGCGATGGCGACGAGCGCGGCGGTCGTTGCGTGCGGGTTTGAGCGGCTTGACCGGCTGCCCGCAAAAGCGGCGGCGCACAAACACGTGGTCGGTAATCCAGTGCGGCTGCCGATCCTGGCGGTGCGCGAGAGGCCTTATCCTGAAGCGCCAGCGGGCGCGCGCATGAACCTGCTCATCATCGGCGGCAGCCAAGGCGCGCGCGTGTTCGGCGAAGTGATCCCGGAAGCCATCGCCATGTTGCCCCAGGCGCTGCGCGGGCGCCTCGACGTGGCGCACCAAGTGCGCGAGGAGCAGGTGGCGGCGGTGCGGAAGGTGTACCAGAAGGCGAAAGTGAACGCTGAGGTGGCCCCGTTTTTCACCGACATGGGCCAGCGCCTGGGCGCGGCGCATTTGGTGATTTCGCGCGCGGGCGCTTCTTCGGTGACTGAGCTGCAGGTGGCGGGCCGCCCGGCCATCCTGGTGCCGTTCGCCGCAGCCGCGGACGACCACCAGACCGCCAACGCCGAGGGGCTGACCGCTGTTGGCGCGGCGGACCTATTCACCGAGGATGAGTTCGCGCCTGGGGTGTTGGCGGCGACGCTGGAGCGGCGCCTTTCCGACCCTCACGCCTTGGCTGTGCGGGCGGCGGCGGCACGAGCGGCGGCCAAGCCCGAGGCAGCCAAGACCTTGGCGGATCTGGCGGAAGGCGTGTGCGAATAGGCCTAACCTGGCTGCATCCGTATCCCGCGCCGGCGGCGGTAAGGGGATGGAGGGGGCGCAGCGTGCGCCCGAGGGCAGGCAATGAGCGCGACGCTATTTCATGATTTCTGGTGGCTCCTCTTCCCGGTGCTGGGACTGGCCATCGCGGCTTTGGATCTGGCGCGCGACCACGCCCGCGACCGGGCGCCATTTTATCGCGTGCGTCAGCAAGGGGGGCGCCGAGCATGAATTTCGAAGACCTGTTTCGCCAGTTCTGGTGGCTGATCTTTCCCGTGTTCGGGATGGTGATGGCGGTGCTGGGCACGATCTCAAGCGATCGCCGCACACGGCGCACGATCGACCTGATCAAATCCTATGTCGATCAAGGCAAGGAACCGCCGCCCGAATTGCTTCAGTTGGCTCTCAAAGAAGAGGACGGCGACGACTGGGGCATGGGGGCGGGGCGCGGGACCGGCAATTCCCGCGCCTGGACGTTCGTGATCCTGCTGGCGATCGCGGCGGGTTTCGGCACCGGCTATTGGTGGGCGCGCGGGGAGGATTATGCCTTTGCGTTCCTGATCGTGACGGTGACGATGAGCGTGCTGGCGGTGGGTGCGCTGATGATCCTGCTGTTTGGCCGCAAATAGGGCGCGCGGCCGATGCACGCCGCAGAAGAAGCGCGCCTAGTCGAACGTGCGCGCGCGGGCGATATGCGCGCCTTCGGCCAATTGGTGGACGCCTGCCAGCCGGCGGTGCGCGCGTTTCTGCGCCGCCTCACCGGCAATGCGGCCGACGCTGATGATCTGGCGCAGGAGGCGTTCGCGCGCACATGGGATGTACTGAACCGGTATGACGAGCGCTCCAGCTTGCGTGGGTTCGTGTGTGGCGTGGCGTATCAGTATTGGCGGCGCGGGCGGCGCGCCGACCAGCGCCGCCTGGCGCGCGACGGCGCCTACGCGGCGCTGGAGGAGCAAACCGCCGAACAACCCCAGCATGCGGCCGCGCGCATGGCGCTGCGGCGCGCGATGGATGACCTGCCGCCCGATCAGCGCGCGGT
>JAEUMU010000123.1 GCA_016791325.1 Hyphomonadaceae bacterium | reverse complement strand
CGCCGCCGCCGCTAGCGCCGCGGCGAACGCCGCCATCGACCGCTGCGGCGCGCGGCGCGCGATTTCCGCTTCGCAGTGGGACAATAGGTCGCGCTGCTCGGCGAACCGGCGCAACGCCGCCGCAATCGCGCCCGCACTCACATCCCGCGTCACCAGCCCCGTGTGCTCGTCATCGACCTGCTCGGGCAGCGCTCCCACGGGCGTTGCGATCACCGCTCGCCCCGCGCCAAACGCGGCCGCGACGACGCCCGATTGGCTCGCTTCCTTATAGGTCGCGGCCACCACGTCGCAGTCTTGAAGCGCGCGGTGAATTTCATCCTGGCTAAGCCAACGATTGACGACCGTGGCGCCCAGCGCCGCGAGCGGGGCGCGCAGCGCGCGAATATCGCCCTCGCCGCAAACGCTGATCTCCAGCGCTACTCCCGCATGCTTGGCTTCGGCTGCGGACTGCACAAGAAGATCGAGGCCCTTATAGGCCAGCAAGCGCCCCATGAAGAGCACGCGCAGCGGCCGGTTGCCTTCGGCGCGCGGGCGCGTTTCGGCTGGAAAGTCGGGATGAAACAGCGGCGTGATGCGCGCGCTTAAATCCGGGCGCGCCGCCCGCGCCAGATCCGCCACATAGCGGCTCAAGGTTATGATCCGGTCCGCGCGCAGGGCGGAGCCCGTAAGCCACGCATTGGCCAGCCCGCTCAGATCGCCCGGATGGCGCCGCCAATCATGCAGCACCGCTAAACGCCGCACGCCCATGCGCCGCGGCACATCCTCTAGAAACGGCGACCATAAGTGCGGCATCAGCTCGACCACGGCGTCCGGGCGCGTCTCCTTGATCAAGCGCGCCAGCGCCCGGCGCAGCGCGCCGATGCGCCAGGCCTGCAGCATCGCCCCAGGCCCGGATGCAAATAGGCGCGCCTTCACCACCGGCCCCGGCAGCGCATCGAAGGCGCCGGCAAGTTCGCTCTGCGCGGCGATCAGCACTGGCGCGGGCGCGGCCCGCATCAGATCGAGCGTGAACCGCGGCATCGCCCCGCGCCGCCCGAGATAGAGGTAGAGAAGCTTTGCGCCGCCGTTCACGCGCGTCCTCTAGCCCAGACCCCGCCGCTGCGACAGCGCCTTCCCGTCGTCGTGCGGCAATTGCTTGCGTCGCCGCCCCTTCGCTAGAATAAGCGCCGTTTGCGCCCCTGCCCGCGAAGGCCTGCTTTCGATGTCCCTGCTTGTCGCACCTGGCCGCGTTGGGGCCCCGCTTACGCTCACGAGCCACGCATAATGGCGGCGGCTGGCGATCACCAGGTGAAGGAGGCGCTGGCCTCCCGCGCCGGCGTGGCGCGCGACTGGCTATTTCAACACGCGCTGCCGCTCTGGTGCGAACAGGGCTTTGATCGCAGCGTAGGCTGCTTCGATGAGGCGCTTAGCCAAGCCGGCACGCGCGAAATCCGCCCCCGGCGCGTGCGCGTGCAGGCGCGCCAGACAGCCGTGTTCGCCCAGGCGGGGCGCTTGGGTTGGAAAGGCCCGTGGCGCGAAATGGTCGAAGCCGGCGTGGCCGTGCTGCTGACGCGCGCGTTGCGCCCCGATGGCGGCGCGGTGCATCTGCTAGGCGCGGATGGCCGGCCCGCGGATCCCCGGCGCGACCTCTACGATCTCGCCTTCGTCATGTTCGGTTTGGCGCATGCGGCGATGGCGCTGGCGCCGCGCAGCGATCTGCTCGCCGCCGCCGAAGCGCAGATCGCCTGGATCGAAACACGATGGGCCCACCCCGCAGGCGGCTTCATCGAAGGCGAAGTGCGCGAGGCGCTGCCGCGGCGGCAGAACTCGCACATGCATATGTTCGAAGCGCTGCTAACGCTGCATGAGGCCAGTGGCGATGCGCGCTGCCTCGCACGTGCGAACGCCATCCGCGACCTTGTGTTCACGCGCATGGTCGATGCATGCACCGGCGCGCTGCGGGAATATTTCACGGCCGACTGGGCCCCCGCCCCCGGCCACGAAGGCCGCATCGCCGAGCCTGGGCATATGTTTGAATGGTGCTGGCTGCTGCACCGCCAAGCCACGCTTACCGGCGAAGCGCCGGTCCCGCGCGCCGATGCACTGCGCCGTTTCGCCGAAACCCACGGCGTCGACGCCGCACGCGGCCTCGTGTTCGATGAGATCGACATTGAGGGCCAGCCGCTCACGCGTAGCTCCCGGCTTTGGCCCCACACCGAGCGCCTGCGCGCGCACTGCGCGCATTACCGCGCCACAGGGGAAGCGGCGTCTGGAGCCCAGGCGTGCGCGGCTTACGATATGCTCTGGCCCTATCTGCAAACCCCGCGCGCGGGCCTCTGGTGGGACCGGCGCACGCCGGACGGCGTGTTCGTAGCCGAAGCCGCGCCCGCCTCCAGCCTCTATCATATCGCCGGCGCGGTGTTTGAGCTGATGGCCGCCGCCGCGTGAACGCGCGCCTGTCGCGGCGATCGCGCACGCCGGGCTTGATCTCGGGCCCCGGGCGGTGTTTGCAGAACCCATGAGCGCGGTTGAAACCTACGAGAGCCGGCAGAACCACGGCGCGCTCAATACTTGGCTGCATTCCTACCGCTTCCGCCATATCGTCGCCACCGCGCGCGCGCTGGCGGATGGCCGCCGCCCGTTACGCGTGCTCGAGCTCGGATGCGCCTACGGCAAAGCCTATGACGCGCTCTCGCGGGCGCTGCCAATCTCCTATGTCGGCGTGGATGTGGAGGCTGAATTCATCGCCGCGGCGCAACAGCGCTACGGCGGGCGCGAGGGCTTCGCCGCACATCTGGCTTCGGCCGATGAATTCGTATGCGGCCCGGCCATAGCGCTCGGCCCGTTCGATCTGGTGTTCGCGCTGGAGACGATGGAGCACATGCCCGCCCCGCGCGTGATGCAGGCGCTGGAAGGGGTCGCCGCGTTGGCCCCGCGCCGCTTCGTGGCCTCGGTGCCGGTGGAGGTGGGCCCCGCCATCGTGCTCAAGAACGTGGGCTCGGCGCTGACCGGCTACATGCGCCACCAGGAATACTCGCTCGCCGATACGTTCTGGTCCGCGCTTTACCGGCTCGATAAGGTCTCGCCCCATTCCGGCGGGCACAAGGGCTTTGATTGGCGCTGGCTCGCGCACAGCATCCATCAAGTCATGCCGATTACGCGCATCCGCCGTTTCCCGGTGGACTGGCTGCCCAGCGCGCTCGCCGCCAGCGTCTAGATCGAGGCCGCCCCGCCATCGCGCGCCGATTAGCGCGTTCGGTTGATTTCCGCCCGGCCGCCACCTAAACCAAGCCCCGAACGGAACCGATATGAAGCCCATCCTCGTCACTGGCGCCGCCGGCTTCATTGGGTATCATCTCAGCGCCCATCTGTTGCGCACCGGCCAGCGCGTCATCGGCGTGGACAATCTCAACGATTATTACGACGTCGCGCTCAAGCGTGCGCGCGTGCAACACCTTGAGCGCCTGGAAGGCTTCCGCTTCGAGCACGCCGACATCGCCGACGCGCCGGCCATGGAGCGTCTGTTCGCCACGCATCAGTTTGATCTGGTGCACCATCTCGCCGCGCAGGCGGGCGTACGCTATTCGCTGAAAAACCCGCGCGCGTACGTGCGCTCCAATCTCGATGGCTTCGTGAACATCCTCGAAGGGTGCCGCCATGGCGGGGTGAAGCATCTGGTGTTCGCGTCATCCAGCTCAGTTTATGGCGCCAACACGGTCACGCCGTTCGCTGTCGGCCAGAACGTCGACCATCCTGTCAGCCTCTACGCCGCGTCGAAGAAGGCCAATGAGCTGATGGCGCACGCCTACGCGCATCTTTACCGGCTGCCGGTCACGGGCCTGCGCTTCTTCACCGTCTATGGTCCCTGGGGCCGGCCGGACATGGCCCTGTTCCTGTTCACCCGCGCCATGCTGGCAGGCGAACCGATCGACGTTTTCAACAACGGCGAGATGGAGCGCGATTTCACTTATATCGACGATGTGATCGAGGCTGTGGCGCGCGTGGGCGAACGCCCGGCGGCGGCGAACCCCGCATGGTCCGGCGCGGCGCCTGATCCGGCCAGCTCAACGGCGCCCTATCGCATCTACAACATCGGCAACCACGCGCCCGTGCGCCTCAGCCGCTTGATCGATCTGCTGGAGCAAAAGCTCGGCGTCAAAGCAATCAAGAACCTGTTGCCGATGCAGCCAGGCGATGTCCCCGCGACATTCGCCGATGTCGGCGATCTGGCGCGCGATTTCGGCTTCGCGCCGTCAACGCCGATTGAAACCGGCCTCAGCCGCTTCGTTGATTGGTACCGGGCGCACTACAAAGTCTGAGGCGCCGCCGGCCTAATCCTCGCTCTCGCCATCGTCGGCTTCAGCCTCATCGGCCTCATCGCCGTCATCCAGCAAGAACGCGTCGCAGCCAGTTTCACCGAGCAGCGCCGCCAGCGCATCATCCAGCACAAGCGCGCGTTTGCGTTTCAGCTCCGCCAGCGCCTTGGCGGCGTAACGCTGCGGCTTCTGCGTGAAGGTCGCGCCGGCGATTTCGACGCTGACAGTCTGCGCATCATCGGCCACGCCCTGCGCGTTCGCGGCCATCCACACCAGATACGCGCCCGCAACCTCATGGCGCAGAATATCCACCAGCGCGGGGCGCAGATCGTCCAGCGAGGCGAAGGCGCCCTGCGCCACGGGGCTTTCCATCCGCTCGATCCAGGCAATCGTCTTTGGCGCGCGCGCTTTGATGAGGGCGCCAGGCGTGGGATCGGAAAGCAATTGGCGCAATTGAGCGGCCAGCCCGAAATCCGCCAGGCAAGGCCGGGCGCCGAACAGGAACGCCCGCGCGCCCAGCAAATTCTCCACCAGTTCGAGCAGGCGGTTGAACGAGCCTTCGATGATCGGCGCCGTCTCAGGCGAAGAGCCAACATGATGCAGCCGCCCCACCATGCGCGCCCGCACCGTTTCCTCCACGCCCTCCGGCGCCTCGGCGCCTTCGAACAGCATCTGCACGATACGCTTGGCGGCGCTCTGCTGATCTTCAGGATAGGTCCAGCGATAGTGGAACATGGCCTTGTTGAGCCACTCGTCAGCGTAATCCTCCAGCAGCGCGGAAACGAACGCGAGCGTGGGTTCTTCGGGATTAAGCGCGGGCTCGGCGTACTGGCGCTCAAGCGCCTCGATCATCGGCGTGGAATCCTGCAGTACGTTCTCGTCGGCGTCGACCAGCACCGGCGCCAGCGGCAGCTTGGCGTAGCGGGAGAATTCCTCCTGGCGCGTATTGCTGCGTTCGATCCACTCGAACTCCAGGCCCTTGTAGCGCAGGTAGGAACGCACCTTCACCGAATACGGCGAAAGCTCCGCGCCGAAGAGACGGAACGGTGCGGTCATGCTGGTGACTCCAAGAAAAGCAAATCGCCGCGCGGAGTATCCGCACGGCGACAGAAGTGCAACGTCAAAGCGCTCAGATCGGCTTGATGTTGACGGCCGAGGGCTTGTTCTTGCGGGGGTCAACTTCGGTGTCGAACGAGACCGCTTGCCCTTCACGCAGACCCGGCAGGCCCGAACGCTCCACCGCGCTCACGTGCACGAATACGTCCGCTCCGCCTTCGTCCGGCGCGATGAAACCGAAACCCTTAGCCATATTAAACCATTTGACGACGCCAGTAGCCATCGTTTCACTCCTTCGAGGCGGCCGGCAGAGCCCCATGCCCGCGCGACGCACCGATGGACTGGGTAGAAAGATCGAAAGCCGGCGCAAATGAGCGCGCGGTCGAAGCGCCCGACCGAGTAGTCCAATCGGCATAGGGCGCGCGCGGGGCCGCGAAGTCAAGAATTTTGGCTACGGCTGCGCCCCCACGCGATCGAGCGCGATGGCGAGCATGGCGCGCAGCCCCGTCTCCATCGCCGGTTCATGCACAAAGAAGCGCGGATTGTGGTTCGGCGCCGCCTGCTCCGTGCTCACGCCTGGCGCGTTGACGCCGTAGAAGAAGAACACGCCCGGCACAGCCTGCTGGAAATACGCGAAATCCTCCGCCGGCATCACCGGATAGCCGCCGCGCACATTGCCCTGCCCCAGAGCGCGTGCAGCCGCAGCACGGGCGCGCTCGGTCAGTTCTGGCGGGTTCACTGTGGGAATTGCGTTCTCCGAGATTGTCACCTCGGCCGTGGCGCCGGAAGTGGCGGCGGTTTCGGTCACGGTGCGCCGAATACGGGCGTAGAGATCTTCGCGCGTCTGCGGATTGAGATAACGCACGGTGCCCTGCATCAACACGGTTTGCGGGATGATGTTGTAGCGCACGCCGCCCTGGATCATGCCGATGGTGACAATCACCGGCGAGCGCACGGCATCCATCTGACGCGATGGAATGGTTTGCAGCGCATTGATGATCTGCGACGACACCACGATCGGATCGATGCCGGCGTGCGGCTGGGCGCCGTGCGTCTGGCTGCCGGTGACGGTGATGTCGATGCGGTCGGAGCCGGCCATGAACGGGCCGGGGATCATGATGATCGTGCCGCTATCGCCTGGCCAGGCGTGCAGGCCGAACATCGCCTCCGGCCGCAAATCGCCGAACACATTCTCCGCCAACATGCGCCGCGCGCCGCCCAACTGGCCCGGAGGCGCGCCTTCCTCCGAAGGCTGGAACACGAAGATGATGGTGCCCGCGATTTCCTCCCGCCGTGCGGCCAGCACCTCCGCCGCCGCCATCAAGATCGCCACATGCGTATCGTGCCCGCACGCATGCATAATGCCCACATCCTGGCCGTTGTAGGCGCCGCGCGCCCGCGAGCGGAATGGCAGGTCGCCCTCTTCCGTCACCGGCAGCGCATCCATATCGGCCCTGAGCGCAATCACCGGCCCCGGCCGCCCCCCGCGCAACACGCCGACAACGCCTGTCTGCGCCACGCCCGTGCGCACCTCAAGGCGCAGCCGGCGCAGGTGCGCCGCCACGATGCGTGCGGTGCGCACCTCCTCGTAGGAAAGCTCGGGGTGTTGATGGAAGTCGCGCCGCCACGCGATCATGCGCGGCAGCACCGATTGGATCGACGTTTCCACCGCCGGTGCGAAGCCGGTTTGCTCCTGCGCGGATGCAGGCGCCGCCAGCAGCAGTAAAGACACCGCCATCGCGCCAAAACTTACAAACTTGAACATGCCGCCTCCACCCGTCGCCCGTTCCCGCACCACTACCGCACCCCCGCCGCCAGCAGATCGTGCATGTGCACCACGCCTACGGGCCGGCCGTCCTCCACCGCGAACAGCAACGTGATGCGCTTTTCGTTCATGATGGCGATAGCGTCGGCGACCGGCGCGTCCGGCGAAATCGTGCGTGGACTGGCCGTCATGATGTCACGCGCGCGCTTTGCGAACATCTCCGGCGTGAGCCGCCGGCGCAGATCGCCGTCAGTCACAATGCCGATAAGCCTGCCGCCTTCAATCACACCCACCGCGCCAATGCCGCCCACGCTCATCGCCTGCATGGCGTCGGGCACGGAAATGTCGGGCGAAACCAGCGGATCGCTGGCGCCCACACGCATCACATCGCGCACCCGCTTCAGCGCCGCGCCCAGCTTGCCGCCAGGATGGATGGCGCCGAAATCATCCTTGTTGAAGCCGCGCGCCTTCAACAGCGCCACCGCCAGCGCATCGCCCAGGGCCAAGCACATGGTGGTGGAGACAGTCGGCGCTGGCGCCTCTTCGCTCGCCTCGCCGCATTCCGGCAGCACCAGCGCCGCCGTAGAGGCTTTCGCCAATGTTGAGCCTGGTTTGAAGGTCATGCCGATGATGGGCACGTGAATGCGCCGGCAATGATAGAGCAGATCGGAAAGCTCCGCCGTTTCGCCGGAGCGCGAAATCGCCAGCAGACAATCGCTCTCCACGATCATGCCCAGATCGCCGTGGCTCGCTTCGGCGGGATGAACGAACTGCGCCGGCGTGCCGGTGGACGCCAAGGTGGCGGCGATCTTGCGGGCGATATGGCCGGATTTGCCCATGCCCGAGACGATCACCCGCCCGCGCGTATCCGCCAGCAGCAGGGCGGCGTGGCTGAAGGGCTCAGCCAGCTCCTCGCCCAGCGCCGCCGCCAGGCGCTCCAGCGCGCGGGCCTCTGTGCGGATGGTGTCCTGGCCGGCGGCGATGGCCGCGCCGGGGTCGATAATGCTCATGCCTCGCTGTTCGCATGGGCGGGGGCGCTTGTCACCGGCCCCCCGCCGGGGCAGCGCCCGCCCGGGCGCGGCGCCACAGGCCGGTTGAGCCCGGCGGCCCGCGGGCCTATGTGATCACCATCCCCAGAGGTCGCCCA
>JAEUMU010000121.1 GCA_016791325.1 Hyphomonadaceae bacterium | reverse complement strand
CGTCAGCCCCGCCGTGTCGCTGGCGCGGCAACGCGCGGCCACTTTCTCGCACAATGGAAAGAGAATATCCTCCAGCGCTGCGATCTCGCTCACATCCTCGAAAAAGGTCGTCTCCGCCGAAATGCTCTTGCGCTCGCCGTGGGGATCGACCTTGCGCGGATCGTCCGCCACCGAAAGCGCAAATAGGTGCGCGCCCCAATCGCCGTAGAGCCCGCGCATGCGCTGCGGGCCCGCGGCGCGAATATCGCCAATCAGCCGCAGGCCGTGGCGTTCGAGCGCGGACGCGCCCGCCGGGCCGACGCCAGGCAGCGTGCCAACCGAGCGCGTGTCCAGAAATGTCAGCGCCTCGGCGCGGCCAATGACCGAAAAACCGCGCGGCTTATCCAGATCGCTCGCCGTCTTGGCGAGAAACTTGTTGAAGCTAAGCCCGATTGAGACGGTGAGTTCGCGCTCGGCCCAGATCTTGTTTTGCAGTTTGATCAACGATTGCGCCGGCGCCCCGCCATGCAACGCTTCGGTGCCGCTCAGATCCATGAACGCTTCGTCGATCGAGAGCGGCTGCACCTGCGGGGTCAAATCCTCCATCATGCGCCGGATGATGCGCCCTTCCTCCACGTATTTGCGCATATCGCCGCGCACCACCTTGGCCTGGGGGCAGAGCTTCAGCGCCTTGAACATCGGCATTGCCGAACGCACGCCATAGGCGCGCGCTACATAACAGCAGGTGGAGACCACGCCGCGCTTGCCGCCGCCGACAATGACGGGATGGGGCTGCAGGCTTGGATCGTCGCGCTTTTCGATCGAAGCGTAGAAGGCGTCGCAATCCAAGTGCGCGATGGAGAGCAGCGCCAGCTCGGCATGCGTCAGCGGTTGATCCTCCCCGCACGCGCAGCGCGTCGCCGTAATTTCAGACGCGCAAGCGCGGCAAGCGATCATTGCAGGTGCGCCGAGGCCTCGCCATCGGCGCCGAACAGCCAGGCCGCGCCGCGCACGCCGGAGGAATCGCCGTGCCGGTTCTTCACCACCAGCGTATCCACCTTATCCGTGAACGCGTGCGCGATCAGCTTCCCGCGCACGGATGGATAAAGCCAGTCGATATTGGAGACGCCCCCGCCGAACACGATCACATCGGGATCGATGATGTTCATGACGAGCGCCAGCGCCCGCGCCATCTTGTCGGCCAGGGCGTCGAGCAGCACGGCCGCGCGCGCATCGCCGGCGCGGCGCGCTTCTTCGGCGTCTCGCGCGCTCATTGCGCTCCAGCGCTTGAAGCCCGATCCGGAAAGCCACGTCTCCAGGCAGTTCATCCGCCCGCACCAACAGCGCACAGGCGCCTCGTCGGCGCGCATCCAAGGCAGCGGCAGGTGGCCCCACTCCCCGCCGATCCCGTTGACGCCCTCGACGATGCGCCCATCCACCACCACCCCGCCGCCGCAGCCCGTGCCAAAGATGGCGCCGAACACCACGCGCCGCCCCGCGGCAGCGCCGTCCACCGCTTCAGAAAGCGCAAAGCAATTGGCGTCGTTCTCCACCCGCACCGGGCGGGCCAGCGCGGCGTTCAAGTCCTCCAGGAACGGTTTGCCGTTGAGCCAGGTGGAGTTGGAATTGCGCACCAGCCCCGTCACCGCCGAGAGCGAGCCGGGCATGGCCACGCCCACGGTTTGCGCACGGCCGCCCGCTTCCGATTCGATTCGCCCCGTCAGCGCCGCCACCGCCGCCACTGCGGCGCGATAGTCCCCAGGATTGGGCACGCGCTGACGCGCGACGATTTCGCCTTCTGAATCAAGCAAGGCAGCCTCGATTTTGGTGCCGCCGAAATCCACGCCAAGGCGCATGCCGCGTTCCTTAAGTTCTTCTTAACGCAGGAGGCGAGATTGCTGGTCACGCCAGGGGTTGTTAAGGGCCTTGATGTTATAGGCGGGCGTGCGGGGCTGGGCGATACTGCCGGCGTGGATCGACGGCCGCGGGGCGATACGGGTTCATGGCCAAAACGGTTCTCATCGTCGAAGACAGCGAACTCAATATGAGGCTGTTCAACGACCTGCTGGAAGCCTTTGGCTACCGCACGGTCAAGACTAAGGACGGCCGCCAGGCGCTGCCGCTCGCGCGCGAGCACAAGCCCGATCTCATCGTGATGGATATTCAGCTTCCGGAAATCTCGGGCCTCGAGATCACCGACCGGCTGAAGAAGGATCCTGCGCTGAAGGATATCCCCGTCGTCGCCGTGACCGCCTTCGCCATGCGCGGCGATGAGCAGAAGATCCTCGCCGCCGGCTGCGACGCCTATCTCTCCAAGCCGATCTCGGTGACGACCTTCCTCGAAACCATTCGCAAGTTCATCGGATGAAAGGACGCCGGCCATGAGCGCGCGCATCCTTGTCGTCGATGATCTGGAAGCCAACCGCCGTTTGCTCGAAGCCAAGCTGACGGCCGAGTATTACGATGTGCTGCTGGCCAGCCGCGGCGAGGAGGCCGTGCAGCTGGCCAAGCGCGAACGGCCCGATCTGATCCTGCTCGATGTCATGATGCCCGGAGGCATCGACGGGTTTGAGGCGTGCCGCCGGCTCAAGGCGCAGCCCGAAACGCGCCATATCCCAGTCGTGATCTGCACCACTTTGGACGATCGCGAGAGCAAGGTGCGCGGCCTGCAGGCAGGCGCGGAGGAATTTCTCACCAAGCCGATCGACGACGTGCACCTGATGGCGCGCGCCAAGAGCCTCGTCGGTCTCAAGGTGGTAATTGACGAATTGCGCGCGCGCGAAGCCAATGGGCGCAAACTGGGCGTCATCGGCGAAGACCTTCGGCCCGATCCGGTGGAGCAACACCGCCTTGTTGCCGGCAACGTGCTCGTGGTGGACGATAACGCCACCCAGATCAAACGCATCCGCAGCGCGCTCGGCGCGGAACACCGCGTCGCCGTGCTGGGCGACGAGGACGCCAAGGCCGCGCCCGACTTGGTGGTGGTTTCCGTCACCGCGCGCAGCTTTGACGGCTTCCGCGTGATCGCGCGCATGCGCTCCGGCGAGCCGACGCGCCACCTGCCTATCCTTGCCGTGGTGGACCCCGACGACCGCGCCCGCGCCGTGCGCGCGCTGGAATTGGGCGCCCATGACATCATCGTGCGCCCGATCGATGAGGAGGAGATCGTCGCCCGCGCGCGCACGCTGATGCGCCGCAAGCGCTACATGGACGCACTGCGCCACCGCCTGGATCAAAGCCTCGAACTGGCCATCACCGATCAGCTAACCGGACTCTACAATCGCCGCTTCTTTGAAGCGCAGATCGCGCCGCTGGTGCAGCGCGCCCAATGCGGCGGCGATCCTGTTTCGGTCATGCTGATCGATCTCGATCACTTCAAGCGCATCAACGACACGCTGGGCCATGACGCCGGCGATGTGGTGCTGCGCGAATTCACGGTGCGGCTGGCTTCCAACGTGCGGCCCTCCGATTTCGCGTGCCGCCAAGGCGGTGAGGAATTCGTCGTCATCATGCCGCGCACCACGGGCGACATTGCTTGTCTGGCCGCGGAGCGCCTGCGCCGCAGCATCTGCGCCGCGCCGTTCCATGCGCCGGGCCTGCCGGCGCCGCTTGACGTCACGGTTTCCATTGGCGTCGCCTGCGCCAGCGCCGACGACACCGCCGAGACGCTGATGAAGCGCGCCGACGAAGCGCTCTACGAAGCCAAGCGCGCCGGCCGCAACCGCGTCATGGGCAAGGGCGCCTCGCAGGCGGCCTGAGCCGCACGGCCACATCACATCCATCGCAGCTGTGGCGCGGTTCGTCCCGCCGCGCTTGAATTGCATGGCGCCCACACGCTTTGCTGGGACCGAGGCATCCTCCATGCCTTCTACACCGTCAGCGCCGCCACACCCCTCGTGGCGGTGCTGACACCCCGGCAGCGCGCGTCATTTGGGGCGCCTCTTCGGCTGTTAACCCGGGCCACCTATGTTATGACCCACCCTCGAACGGAGACGGGAATGACTTTCGTGGCGGCCGCCGAAGCGCCCCAGCGCAATACCGGCCAGATCAAGCTTTATGACCAGGAAGCCGCCTTCGCGGGCATGCGCAAGGCGGGCCAGGTTTCGGCCGCGTGCCTGGACATGCTGGTCGGCGAAGTGCGCGAAGGCGTCACCACTGGTCGGATCGACGATCTGGCCCGCGAATTCGTACTCGATCACGGCGCCCTGCCCGCGTGCGTGGGCTATCGCGGCTATCGCCACACTGTCTGCACCTCGCTCAACCACACGGTCTGCCACGGCATACCGGGCGATCGGGTGCTGCGCTCCGGCGATATTCTGAATATCGACGTCACCGTCATCGTCGATGGCTGGCATGGTGATACGAGCCGGATGTATGGGGTTGGCGATGTGCCCCGCAAGGCGCGCCGGCTGATGGACATCACCTACGAAGCGATGATGCGCGGCTTGGCGGCGATCAAGCCTGGCGCCACGTTGGGCGATCTTGGCCACGCCATTCAGAGCTACGCCGAAGGCGAGCGCTGCTCGGTGGTGCGCGAATTCTGCGGCCACGGCCTGGGCCGCGTGTTCCATGATGCGCCGAACATTCTTCATTTCGGCAAGCCCGGCCAAGGCGAGATACTGAAGCCCGGCATGATGTTCACGGTGGAGCCGATGCTGAATCTGGGCTCGCCGGCGGTGAAGGTGCTGGGCGATGGCTGGACCGCAGTGACGAAGGATAAGTCGCTCTCGGCGCAATACGAGCACTCTATCGGCGTCACCGAATCCGGGATCGAGATTTTCACCAAATCGCCGGGCGGGCTCGACCAGCCGCACGCCCTCCTGCCCGGCTGAGCGGCGCAGGTGGCGGGGCGCACGCCTAAGTCCCGCAACGCGCCGGCGGCGGCGCAGGTGTCCGATTCAGAGCTGTTTGCGTTCAGGGACGAAGCGCCGCTTGAGACTGCGCCGGCGCGCGCTGGCGCGGCCAAGGCGCAGGATAAGCCGCACTATCACGATCACCGCGCCCGCCTGCGCGAACGCTTCGAGCACGGCGGCGCCGAGGCGCTACCCGACTACGAGTTGCTGGAGCTGATGCTGTTTCGCACCATTCCGCGGCGCGACACCAAGCCTTTGGCGAAGGCGCTGCTTACGCGCTTCGGCACGCTGGCGGGCGTGTTGGCGGCGGA
>JAEUMU010000116.1 GCA_016791325.1 Hyphomonadaceae bacterium | reverse complement strand
GCGCTGCTGGCGGGCGGTCTCGACGGCGAGGCCGGCGCAAAGGGAAACGAGGCGTTCCTCGGCGGCGGTGGCGGCCGCTTCGGCCTCGGCGCGGCGGCGCGCGGATTCTATCAGCCGCGCATCCAGCGCGACGGCTTCGCGGCGGGCGGCTTCGGCCTGGCTGCGCAAACGCTCGGCGCGCGCGGCCTCGGCGCGGCGATCGCGTTCAACCTGCGTAACGGTGCGGTTGGATTGCGCATCGGCGCTGCTGATGAAAAGTGCGAGCGCCCCAGCCGCGCACGCGACGAAGGCGCAGGCGCGTTGTGCGCCTGTAGCCATGGAACACCACCCATACCTCCGGAATCTTCAGTCCCGGTGATAGGGAGTAGCGCACAATATCGTCACAGCCCGGTAAATCTGCTCCGCAATCATCACCCTAACCAGGCGATGCGGCCACGTTTGGCGGCCAAAAGCGAGCTTTTCGTCGGCTTGATCCTTAACGCTTTGTGAAACGCCGTCGGCGCCGCCGATCCAGAACGTCACGCAGGCTTGGCCATCGTCGCGCCAACGCGCCAGCTTCTCCGCCAATTGGCGCGAGGTCCATTCGGCGCCGCGTTCATCCAGTAAAATCTTGCGCGCGTCATCGGGGGTGGCGCGAAACAGCGCGCCTGCCTCGGCGCGCGCATCGCCGTTGGGCTTGGCCTCGACCTCGACCAGGTCAACGCTTCGGAAACCAAGCTGGCGCCCGGCTGCGGCGGCGCGGGCGATGTAATCGCTGCTCAACGCCGCTTCTGGCCCGTCACGCAGACGGCCCACCGCAGCGATCATCACGCGCAAAGCTTCAGCTCTGCAGCGTGTGGTTCGAGCCGCCGGCCCAGATCTTCTCAATATTGTAGAAGGCGCGCACTTCGGGGCGGAACAGATGCACCACCACATCGCCGGCATCCACCAGCACCCAATCGGCGTGAGGCAGGCCTTCGACGTTCACATCCTTCACGCCAGCGTCCTTCAGCTTGCGCATGACGTGATCGGCCAGCGCGCCCACATGGCGCGCCGAACGCCCGGAGGCGACGATCAGAATGTCGGCGAAAGAGGATTTGCCGCGAATGTCGATGGCGAGGATGTCCTCGGCCTTGTCATCCTCAAGAGAGGCGAGCACGACGCGCGCTGCCGCGTCAGCATCAATGCCTCGGGCGGGCCTTGCCGGCTTGGCCGGCGCTGACGCGGCCGGGACGCGTTTCAGTTCAGGTGACAGCGTTCGATCCTTCAATGACCCCAGATGGCTCAACGCTATCACTTCCGCGCTGGTTTCGCCACCGATGCCCCGCTGCGCAGCGCGGTGGAGCTTTGCGGGTTCAGCCGGGCGTTGAGGAAAATCCAATCCTTGGGCGCACTTAGGCGCTCGCGCGGGCCGGCGCCGGGGCGTGCCACGATGGCCACCGGCGCCGCCGCCGCCACCTCGCGCCACCGCCGCCAGCGGCGGAAATTGGCCAGATTGTCCGCCCCCATGACCAGGGTGAACGCCACGCCGGGATACCGCCGCTTCAGCGTGCGTAGAGTCTGGTAGGTGAAGGCGCAGCCCAGGCGTTGCTCCAGATCGGTGACAATCATGCGCGCGCCATGCGCCTGGCGCTGCGCGGATTGCATGCGCTGCGCGAACGGGCTCGATTTCGGCTTCAGCGGATTCTGCGGCGAAACAAGCCACCACACCTGATCCAGGCCCAGCCGCTTCAACGCCGTCTCCGCGACATGGGCGTGGCCCTCGTGCGCGGGATCGAAACTGCCGCCGAACAGGCCGATCTTCATGCCTGGATAGGCGCGGGGAAGCCCGCGCGTCACGGCCGGATCTGCCCTGTACCGCGCACGACATATTTGAACGTCGTGAGCTGTTCGGCGCCTACGGGTCCGCGCGCATGCATGCGACCGGTGGCGATGCCGATTTCGCCGCCGAAGCCGAATTCGCCGCCATCGGCGAATTGCGTTGAAGCATTGTGCAGCACGATTGCGCTATCGACATTGCGCAAGAATGTCTCGGCTGCGGCGGCATCTTCGGTGATGATCGCATCAGTATGGCTTGAGCCGTACATGGCGATGATGGCGATGGCTTCATCGAGCCCGCCGACAACGCGCACGGCGATGACCGGCGCCAAGTATTCCGCGCGCCAATCTTCGGCGGTGGCGGCTTTCATCGGCCAGATGCGCTGGCTTTCCGGGCCACCGCGCAATTCGCAGCCTTGTGATTCCAACGCTCGCGCAATGAGGGGCAGCAATTCCGGGGCGATCTCGCGGTCGATCAGCAGCTTCTCCGTCGCGCCGCAAACCGAAACGCGCCGCATCTTGGCGTTGACGACAATATCGATCGCCTTCTGCGGGTCCGCGCCGGCATGGACATAGGTGTGGTTCACGCCTTCCAGATGCGCGAACACCGGCACGCGCGCTTCCTCCTGCACGCGCGCCACCAGCGATTTGCCTCCGCGCGGCACAATCACGTCGATGGCGCCCTGCAGCCCGGCGAGCATCATGCCCACGGCGGCGCGGTCGCGCGTGGGCACGGCCTGCACGGCGTCCTGCGCTAGGCCTGCTTCGCTCAGCGCTTCGCGCAGCACCGCCACGATTGCGGCCACGCTCTCGGCGCTATCGCCGCCGCCGCGCAGAATGATGGCGTTGCCGGAGCGCAGCGCCAGCGCGCTGGCGTCAGCGGCGACGTTGGGGCGGCTCTCGAAAATCATGCCGATAACGCCCAGCGGTGTGCGCACGCGCTGGATGTGCAGACCGTTGGGACGTGTCCATTCTTCGCTCACCGCGCCGATCGGATCGGGCTGCGCGGCGATCGCCTCTATCCCTGCGGCGATGGCGTCAAGCCGGGCGGGCGTCAGCGTCAGCCGGTCGATGAAGGCTTCGCTCTGATCGCCCGCGCCGGCGCGCGCCACATCCTCGGCGTTGGCCGCCAGCAATAAGGGCGCTGCTTGGCGCAAGCGCCGCGCCATGGCGTTGAGCGCGGCGGTGCGCTGCGCGGCTGAGGTCTGCGCCAGCGCGCGCGCCGCCTCGCGGGCGCGGCGGCCAAGCGAATGCATCTGGGCTTCGAGCGGGGAGTCAGTCAAATCCATGGCGTCCGTGCAACATAAGCAGGCCCGGCCTCAGCGGCCAGTCAGCACCAGATCGTCGGCATGCACCAGCGCCGCGCCCGCCACGTAACCCAGAACCTCAGCGATCGCCGCTGATTTCATCCCCTTGATGCGCGCGGCGTCTTCGGCGTCGTAGCGGGCGAGGCCGCGGCCGATTTCCGCGCCGGCGGCGCTCACAATGCGCACGGCGTCGCCCTTCTCGAAATTGCCGCGCACCTCGCGCACGCCGGCGGGCAGCAAGCTCTTGCCCGCCGCGAGCGCCGCCGCCGCGCCTTCATCCACAACCAGCGCGCCTTGTGCGGCGAGCCCGCCGGCGATCCACGCCTTGTAGGCCGCGCGCGGATTGGCCTGGGCGTGGAACCAGGTGGCGCGTTCGCCGCCCAGCAGGCGCGCCAGCGGATGTGGCGCCTGGCCCTTGGCGATCGCCACGGCGCAGCCGGCCACGGTGGCGATCTTGGCGGCTTCGATCTTGGTGCGCATGCCGCCGGAGCCGAGCGCCCCCGCATCGCCCGCCATGGCTTCGATGGCCGGCGTAATGGCGTGCACGTCGGGCACATGCGGCGCGCTTGGATCGCGGCGGGGATCGCGCTCGTAGAGGCCGTCAATATCGGAGAACAGGATCAGCGCATCGGCGGAGATCATCTGCGCCGTGCGCGCGGCAAGGCGATCATTATCGCCGTAACGAATCTCCACAGTGGCCACCGTATCGTTCTCGTTCACGATCGGCACGGCGCCGAGGCTGAGCAATGTCTCCAGCGTCGCGCGCGCGTTGAGCCAGCGGCGGCGGCGCTCTGTATCGTCCGGCGTCAGCAGCGCCTGGGCGACTGGAACGCCGTGCCGCGCGAATGCTTCCTCATACGCCGCCATCAGCCGCGCCTGGCCCGCGGCGGCGGCGGCCTGCTTCTCCTCAAGCCGCGCCGATTTGGAAAGCCCCAGCACGCGCCGCCCCAACGCGATCGCGCCCGACGATACAATCAGCACGCGCTGC
>JAEUMU010000110.1 GCA_016791325.1 Hyphomonadaceae bacterium | reverse complement strand
GCTGGCGCTGCGGGCTGCTCCGCGGGCGGCGGCGCAGGCGGCGTGCATGCGGCGAGCGCCAGCGCGGCGGCGGCGAGTGTCCAAGCTCTCATTTAGTGTTTCTCCCAATCGGGCCGGCGCGGCCCCCCAAACGGCTTATGTAAGGCGCACCTCCACGCCCGCCAGCGCGCACACGCATGTGCCTTAGCCTCACCCGGCGCGACGCACCAGTTCGGCCTCAATGACGATCTGAACCGTATCGCCGGTGAAGGCGCGCCATTGGTTCACGCCCCATTGTGTGCGGTCGATTTCGCCATGGGCGGAAAAGCCCAGCACCATGTTGGCGCCGCGCAGCGGATCGATAGCCGCCCCCGCGAATGTCACATCCAGCGCGACGGGGTGGGTCTGGCCGTTCATGGTGAGATTGCCGGTGACGCGCCCGGTGAAGCGCCCCGTGCGTTCGATGCCGGTGGAGGCGAACTGAATCGCGCCCGCGCCCAACGCGCGCGCAACCGGCGCGTCCAACCCCTCGACGCCGGTGTTCACCGAGTCCGCCGTCACTGAAGCGCTCAGCTGCGAACGCGCCGGATCGGCGGGATCGAAGGAGAGCGTCGCATCCTTGGTGTCGAAGCGTGCTGTGAACCAGGCCAGGCCCATGTGCCGGATACGGAACTGCACGCTCGCGTGGCGGGGATCGAGTTGATAGACGCCTGCGGGCGCATCGACGCTGATGGCATAGTCTTGTGCGGGCGTGGGCGCCGCTTGCATTTGCCCTTGCGTGAACGGGGGCGGGCCGTTCTCGGCGCCGGGCGCGGAAGCGCACGCGGCCAGCGCCAAACATAAAGCCAAGAGTTGAACACGCATGCCGCGCCTCCGCTTCAGCGCGAAAGCTAGCACAGGCGCGCACGCGGCGCTTCGCTTGAAATCATGAACTGCCGCTAAGGTGCGCGCCGCGGAGCCCGCACCATCGCCGCCTTAGCCGTTCGGGTGCTGCGGGGGGTGCTCGCGCAGAATTTTGCGGAACGGGCGCAAGCTTGATGGATTATAGCGCAGTTCCCGCGCGAGCGCGCGTTGCGCCACCGTGGAATCAATCAGCGCATCGAAATCCTGCGGCGTCGGCGTGCGGCGCTTTTCGCGCCAGATGCGCCGGCCCACCGATGGAAAATTGATCGGCAGGAAAACCTTGAGCCCTTTCGGGCGCGTGATCGGGGCGTCAAAGCAAAGCCCCGCCTCGCGCAGCGTTTCGTCCATGGGCGAGAGATCGTCGCCATATGAGCCGTAGAACCTCAGCCCTTCGGCGGCGGCCCCTTCGGCCATCCATTTCAACGTCAGCGCCGCGAGCCTTGAGCCCACCCCGCCGCCGACATCGCCATGCGTGCCGACAAACCAGCGCTGCTGATAATAGGTCTTGTCCGGATCGGCGCCCGGGCGCTGGCGTGCGCGCGCATTGGCCTCTTCCAGGCCTTCCCAGAGCGTCGGCGGAAACGCCATCCGCTGCTCATCCACCGCCACCGCGTGGCGCGCCGCCTGCACGTTGGGGCACACATGCAAATTGCGAAACTCGTATCGCCGCCGCCCCCAGGGCGAAAGCGAGGCGATCACATCGCCGAAACCGCGTTGGATCACAGTGTCGAACACGCCAAGGAATTTGATCTGCGGAGGCTCGTCCACGGTGAAGCGCGTGCCGTCCGCATTGCGGCCGCCCTTGCCGTAGAGGCGGCGGAATTGCAGCGCTTCTTCCGCATGCGCTTGGCGTTCAGCGTCGCTGGCGCGGCGTCCGGGCGAGTCGTGGTAGAGCCGATAGGCCATCCACGCTTTGTCGACATGGCGCCGGCTGACGATGCCTGCGGTGTTGATCAATCCCGCAAGCCTGCGCGCGGCGAAAGCGCCGCGGCTAAAGCCGAAAATGAAAATCTCGTCGCCCATCTCATAATTGAAGGCCAGGCGCAGATAGGTATCGACGATGCCGTCCTCGAGGCCTTCGCCGAAGGCGCCGCCGGCCAATCGATTAAACCGCGCCGCCGCTTCGCCCATGAAGCTGCGCCGGCTCAGCGCGCCGATCGTGGAGCCCACGCCGTGTGTGTAGATGACGGTCTGGTGGATATAATCTTTCGCCGCGCCGGTTTCGTCGCGGATGGTTTCCTTGTGCGCGACCGAACGGGCGATCAGGCCAATATTGGTCAAATTGTCCTGGCTGAGCGTCTGCCAGGTGCCGTCCATGCAAATCACGATGCGCTTCATGCGACGGTCCCCGATCTGTGCCCCGGGGCAGTCTAGCCGCGACGGCGTCCGTCTGGAACCCGCTCAAGAGCGCGATTGGACCCCGGCGCGGGCTAGGCTAGCATCGCCCCATGTCGATGGACGGTCTGGAAGAAGCGGCGGGCGAACCGCGAAGCAAGGCGGGGCTTGTTTATCCGCTTGGCGAACC
>JAEUMU010000082.1 GCA_016791325.1 Hyphomonadaceae bacterium | reverse complement strand
GCTGGCGGCGGCGCGGGCGGTGGCGCCGGCGGTGCGGCTGGCGGCGGCGCGGGCGGTGGCGCCGGCGGTGCGGCTGGCGGCGGCGCGGGCGGTGCGGCTGGCGGACGAGGCGGTGGTGGCGGTGGTGGCGGCGAGGTGCGTGACCCACGGCTGCCGAACACGGCGCGGAACACAGAATCCCAGAAACTCATTGGCGTCCCCTCGCGTGTCCCGCACACCCGTGCGCGATTAACCATAATCGCGCACGCCCGGCAAACGCGACCCCCGCGCGACCGCCGACGCCCCTTTTCCTACCGGCGCGGCCCTGGCAGAAGAGCCCCGCGCCGCCGTAGCTCAGCTGGTAGAGCATCTGATTTGTAATCAGGTGGTCGGGGGTTCGAGTCCCTCCGGCGGCACCACCTTCCCCGCTAACGTGTTGATTCGGCAATGCGCGGCGCTAGGCCGCGCCACGTCACGGCTTGCCCGCTGCGCGGCGGCGGCGGAATTTGCTGCAATTGCAGCGGGAGCGGATTGATGCGTGGCTTTGTAATTGCGGCCTTTGGTTTGGCGCTGATGGCGGCATGCGGCCCTTCGCAGCCGGCGCCACAAGCGCCCTCCGCCACCGCCCCGCAGTCCCAAACGCCGGATTTCGCCGCTCAGCAAGCGCGTATTGCAGCGCTTGCCCCGCCTTACAATGAAGCGTCTTACGAAGCCGGCCGGCGCGTGTTCGCCCAGTGCCGCTCCTGCCACACCACCGCAGCCGATGGCGGCAATCGCGTCGGACCAAATCTGCACGGCGTGTTCGACCGCGCAGCCGGCGCGGCGCCCGGCTTTACCTATTCGCAAGCCCTTCAAAACGCCGATTTCATTTGGGACGCCGAGCATTTGGACAATTGGCTCGCCAACCCGCAAACATTCCTGCCGGGCAATCGCATGGCGTTCGCCGGCGTGCGCGACGCCGTCCAGCGGCGCGATGTCATTGCCTATCTGATGGTGGAATCGCAGCCCGCGCCCTGATCACTCGGCCGGCCGGCGCGCGGCCTCCGCATGCTCAAAGCTTTCAATCGCCTGCGCGGTCGCTTCCGGTGACTTGGTGTAGCGCGCCAGCAGATCGTAGAACGCGGGCACCACGAACAGCGTCAGCATCGTCGCCACGGCCAAGCCGAAGAAGATGACGATGCCGATCGTCATTCGGCTTTCCGCGCCCGCGCCGTGCCCAATAATAAGCGGAACGACGCCGACAATGGTGGCGATCGAAGTCATGAGCACCGGGCGCACGCGCAGATCGCACGCCTCGAGAATCGCATCCCTCACAGACTTGCCCTCGTCGCGCAGCTGATTGGCGAATTCGACAATCAGAATGCCGTTCTTCGCCGCGAGTGCGATGAGAATGATCAGTCCGATCTGGCTGTAGATGTTCAGCGTCTGATCGAACAGGAAGAGGCCGAACAACCCTCCCGTGATCGCCAGCGGCACCGATAGCATGATAACGAACGGGTGCACAAAGCTCTCAAACTGCGCCGCGAGCACCAGGAACACGATCACCAACGCAAATCCGAACGCGAAGAAAATCGCGCCGGAAGCCTGCCGATACTGCCGTGCAGCGCCGGTGTAATCGACGGTGATGTGCTGTTGGCCGATTTCCTCGCGGGTGACGCGCTCCAACTCCTCCAAGGCATCGCCGATCGCGTAATTGCCTGCGATCGACGCCGAGATGGTGACAGAAGCCTGCCGGTTCATGCGCCTGCGCTCGGCGGTGTCGCCCATGGTGCGCGTCGTCACCAGGGTCGACAGAGGGACAAGCTCACCGGTGCGATCCGAGCGGACATATTTGTTGGCGAGATCGGCGATGTTGGAACGCTCATCGCGCTCGGCCTGGATATAGACGTAATATTCCTCGCCCCGGTCGGTGATGGTGTTGACGCGCCGCTGGCCCATTGTGGCCTCCAGCGTGCGCCCGATCGCCTGTACCGAAACACCCAGCGCTGCAGCGCGCTCGCGGTCAATCTCCACCAGCACGCGCGGCGAGGTGGGCTCATAATTCATGCGCGGACGCTGAAAGTTCGGATTTTCACGCAGCCGGTCAACCACACGCGACGCTACTGCCGCCAGCGGTTCGTATTCCGAGCCGAGCAACACGATGGAGGCGCCGTCTGCGCCGCCGCCGCCGCCGGTCTGGAAAGGGCTTTGCATCCGCGCGCGGATCGTGGCCCCGGGAATTTCGCCCAGGCGCCGGTTGAGTTCTGTTTCTATCTCCGCGCCGCTGCGGCTGCGATCCTCCCAATTGCTGAGGAACATGCGTCCGATGCCGGTGGAGTAGCGATTGGCGCCCTGATCGCCGAACGAAGGCGCCACCACCATCACTTGCTGCGCTTCTCCGCTTTCGACGTAGGAGAGTAGAATTTGCTCAACCTGCGCCATGACGCGACTGGTATATTCAAAGCCCGCGCCCTCGGGGCCCTGCGCAAACAGGAAGATGTTGCCGCGATCTTCAGGCGGCGTCAGCTCGGAGGACAGCTGCGTGACAAGGAAACCGCCCGTGACCAGCACGGCGGCGAACACGGCGAACACGAGCGCCTTGGCGTTCAGCACCATTTCCAACGAGGCCCGGTAGGAACGCCGCAACGCCCCCAGCGCCCCATCGACGAAGCGGGTGAGACGCGTGCTCGATTTCACCGGCTTCACCAGCTTCGAGCACATCATCGGCGAGAGCGAGAGCGAACAGAATGCGGAAATCAGCACCACGCCGGCGATCGTCACCGCCAGTTCGTTGAACAACCGCCCGACATAACCGCCGACGAACAGAAGCGGCGCAAAGACCGCCACCAGCACCGCCGAGGTGGCGACGATGGCGAAGAACACCTGCCGCGCGCCGCGCTCGGCGGCCACCAGCGGCGGCTCGCCCAGCGTGTCGACCCGGCGCTGCACGTTCTCCAGCACAATGATGGAATCATCCACCACA
>JAEUMU010000031.1 GCA_016791325.1 Hyphomonadaceae bacterium | reverse complement strand
AAAACGCTGATGTGATGCTGACACCGGTGCTGGCCAGCCCGCCGCCGCCGTCGCTTGCATGCGCGATCGGCACGGCCCGGCTCGCCACCGCCACCGCCGCGCCGCCGGAAGAGCCCCCGCACGAACGGGTTACGTCCCATGGATTGCGCGTTGGCCCGCCCAACAATGGCTCCGTCGTGGCGGTGAGGCCGAATTCCGGCGTGGTCGATTTACCGAACGGCGCCAGTCCCGCGGCCAACAGCGCATCTGTATAGGGCGCCTGCCGCGGCTCTATGTTCTGCGCAAAGGCGCGGCTGCCGTAGCGCGTCGGCATGCCCGCGAGCGGCATCAGATCCTTGATCAGCGTCGGCACGCCGCCAAACGGCCCGCTTGGCGCGGCGGCCGCACGCGCGCGACCGTAATCATAGGCCTTCTCGATGATGAAATTCAGCTGGGGGTTTACACGCTCGGTGCGCGCGATCGCGGCGTCCATCGCTTCCGCCGCCGTCACTTCGCCGCTGCGGATCGCATGCGCCAGGCCCACGGCGTCACGGTCGCCGAGCGCATCGGTGGTGGATGCCGGGAAGCTCGCTGCCGGGCGCCGCCATGCGCAAGCGCCCGCCAGCGCGCTCATGGCGGCCGCGTGAACCAGCATGGCCCGGCGTGATAGCGTTGCGTGCATTGTGCTCCCCCCGTTTTCTGCGCTGCCGACTTTGCCCGCCGCGGCGGGTGAGGCAAGCGCAAATCCCTGCCGTTGCGGCACACTGGGCTTGCACGCGCGCCCGCGCGGGCGGAGAACGCGCGCATGAAGCGTGTCCGCGCCGATGTTCTGTTGGTGGCGCGCGGCTTGGCGCCTAGCCGCGCCAAAGCGCGCGAGGCGATCGAATCCGGCGGCGTGCGCGCGGGCGGGGCCGCTGTGGAAAAGCCCTCAGATCTGGTGGCTGAAGATGCGCTGCTGGAGGTTGCCGCGCCATATCCTTGGGTTTCGCGCGGCGGCGTTAAGCTCGCGCATGCGCTGGCGGCGTTCGGGGTCGATCCCGCTGGCAAAGCGTGTCTCGATATTGGCGCCTCCACAGGCGGCTTTACCGACGTGTTGTTGGCCGCAGGCGCCGCGCGCGTTTATGCGGTCGATGTCGGCCACGGCCAGCTGCACGCCCGCCTTGCCGGCGATGCGCGCGTCGTCAGCCTTGAACGCACCGATGCGCGCACGCTCACGTCTGCAGTTATCTCCCAGGCGCCGGCGTTGATCGTGTGCGATGTCAGCTTCATTGGTGCGGCTAAGGCGCTTTCAGCGCCACTTTCGCTCGCTGCGCCCGGCGCCGATCTGGTTGTTCTGATCAAACCACAGTTCGAAGCAGGTCCGCACAGGAGCGCGGTGTTGTCACAAGCCGATGCCCGCGCCGCGGCCAGCACCGCGCTGGCGGCGCTCGAAGGTCTCGCGGGGTTTCATCTACTGGCCGTTTGCGATTCACCCATTCTCGGCGGCGATGGAAATCTCGAGCTGCTGGCCCATTTGCGCCGCGCGTAAAAGAAACGCCCCGGCGTTGAGCGCCGGGGCGTAGGGTGTTTGCTGTAAGAGGGCTACGGCAAAAACTGAACTAGTATTGCGGGCGCCATTGGCCGTCGCGGCCGCGGCACAT
Organism: Hyphomonadaceae bacterium; assembly: GCA_016791325.1. Classification (GTDB taxonomy): domain Bacteria; phylum Pseudomonadota; class Alphaproteobacteria; order Caulobacterales; family Aquidulcibacteraceae; genus Vitreimonas. Next base: position 1,157 of record JAEUMU010000031.1, on the reverse strand, counting down.
CGGCACTTGCTCGCGCACTTCGCGGCCGCGGCGATCGCGGCTGATCACCTCGCCCATGCGGCACTCTTCACCGCGCTGCCCGCGATAGGTCGATTGGCGGTAACCGTCGTTCGGGCCGCCATAGAGGCCGCTATCGTCGCCGCGATAATAGCCGTCATTGGCGCCGTAATAGGGGGCTTGGCCGCCGCCGGCGTAGGGGGTGCGTTGCGCGCCGCCATACATCGGATCGTAGCTGCCTTGCGGCGTGGTCGCGCAATTGGCCGTCGCCCGGCCAACGCCCGCACCCGCCACAGCGCCAACCACAGCGCCAAGCGCTGCGCCTTCGCCGCGCACGCCGCGATCCGCCACTTCACGGCCCAGCAGCGCGCCGGCGATGCCGCCAATCACCGCGCCGCCGATCGAGCGGTTTTGGCGCGATTGCTGGCATTGCTCTTGGCGCGCGACGTGCTCGTCGTGGTAGCTGGGATATTGCTGCGCCGAAGCCGGGGCGGAGACGGCCATGGTCATGGCCAAAACCGAAGCGGCGATGAAAACTTGACCTCGCATGGTGGGCTCCTGTTCCTCGACGGTGAGAAAAGCAAAGTCGGCCTGAACGGAACATGAAGCGTATTACCGCCCGCCATTCACCGCCCCCGCGGCCGCGTCCCGCCGCGCCGGAGGTGCGCGACCTGGACATCGTTTCGGTCGGCGCCCGCGGCGATGGCCTGGCCGAGCCGGGGCCGATCTACGCGCCCTACACCCTTCCCGGAGAGCGTATCAGGGCCAAAATCGTAGGCGACCGGGCCGAAATGCTCGAAATCCTGGCCGCCAGTCCTGAGCGCCAGGCCGCGCCGTGCGCCCATTTCGGCCGCTGCGGCGGTTGCCAGCTCCAGCATTGGGGGGAAGCCTCGTATTTGGCATGGAAGCGCCAGCAGGTGGTGGAAGCACTGGCCAAAAGGGGGCTGGGCGGTGGGCAAGTCGAGCCGGTGATTCCCGCTTGGGGCGAAGGCCGCCGCCGGGCGGCCTTTCATGCGGGCCGCGTGGGCGCCCAGGTCCGCGTCGGCTTTATCGAACGCGGCGGGGCGCGGCTCACGCCGATCAGTCAATGTCCGGCCCTGGCCGGTCCGCTCGAAGCGCTGGCGCTGAAGCTCGCGCCGCTGGCGGCCTTGGTGCTGCCT
>JAEUMU010000072.1 GCA_016791325.1 Hyphomonadaceae bacterium | reverse complement strand
ATGTGGCGCTGATTGGCGTGAGCCAGCTGGATTACGGACCGCTGGCGGATGCGTACGGGCGGCGCAGCGTGCTCAATTTCGCGCTGGGGCTGTTTGTTGTGGCTTCGGTGCTGTGCGTGTTTGCGCCGACCTTCGAGGTGTTCCTGCTCGGGCGGGCGCTGCAAGGCGTAGCAGCGGCGGCGACGCGCGTGATCGCCACCGCAGTCGTGCGCGATCTCACCAGCGGGCGGCGTATGGCGCAGGTGATGTCGATGGCGATGACGCTGTTCATGATCGTGCCGATCATCGCACCGGGCCTTGGGCAGTTGATTCTGTTAGCGGCGCCGTGGCGATGGATTTTCGGGGCGCTGCTTATTTATGCGGCGCTGCTGCTGGGGTGGACGCTGCTGCGGCTGCCGGAGACGCTGCACGCCGACAACACCACGCCGTTCCGCGTGCGCGCAGTGGCGCGCGCCTACGCGTGCGTGCTGCGCGAACGCCAAACGCTGGGCTACATGGTGGCGACCATGTTTCTGGTTTCGTGCATGTTCGCCTACATCACCTCTTCCGAGCAGATTTTCGTGGATACGTACGGGCTCGGGCCGCTGTTTCCGCTGGCGTTCGCGGGCGTGGCGGTGGCGATTTCCTGCGGCACGTTTCTCAATTCGCGCATCGTCGTGCGCCACGGCATGCGGCGCATTTCGCACACCATGCTGATCGTGTTCACGGCGCTGACGGCGCTGCTGGCGGTCATCGCGGCGGCTGGGCTGGCGAGCTTTTGGGTGTTCATGGCCCTGATCGCGCTCGCGCTTGGCGTGACGGGCATGGTGGCGGCGAACTTCAACGCGCTGGGCATGGAGCCGGTGGGGCGCGTGGCGGGATCGGCGTCGGCGCTGTTCGGCGCAGTGACGGCGACCGGCGGCGCGGTGTTTGGCGCGGTGATTGCGCGCGGCTTTGACGGCACGGTGCTGCCGTTCGCGCTTGGCTTATCGCTCGCGAGCGGGTGCGCGCTGTGCGCCGTGCTCTGGACCGAGCGCGGCAAGCTATTCGTAGGTTGAACTGCCGCGGGTTTGCGCACGGGTGATGTTGGAGCCGGTGCGGCTAGTCTGACGGACGCGGAAATCCACGGTGGCGCGGTCATAGTCAATGACGATTTCGCGCGCGCGGGAGATCACATCCATGCCGATCAGCATGGTGGGCTCGTTCTGCATGCCCCAAAGCGTGAAGATGTGAAAATCGCCGACGAAGGTCACCAGATTGCGGATTTGCATATCCTGCAGCTGCAGCCGCGGCAGCGCCATGGCTTCATCAAGCAGGACAGCGTGGCCGGCGCTATAGGCGCGCACGGCCCCTTCCACATCGCGCGCCCAATGCGGATTGGCCTGACGCAGCGCGTCGCGCAATGCGACGTTGGCCAGCGAACGATCGGAGCCGGTATCGACCAGCACGTTCAGGTTCACCGTGCCGATGCGGCCGGGAATGACGACGAGATGGCCAAAGCGCAGCTCGCCGCGCAGGCGCGTCCAGCCTTCTCCGGCGAAACGGGAGCGCGAGGCCGGGCGGATTTCTATGCAGCTACGATCGAAATCGAGCCGCAGGCGCCGACCGCGCATGCCATCAACGCCGAGCAGACCTTGCTCGCCGGCGAATACCGGCCCGCTCAGCACCGGCATCGGCTCGGCGGGCAAAATCACCTGGCCGTAGCTCAGGCTTTCGATGCGCACGAGCGGCGCGGTGGTTTCGCCGTGAACGGTGTGGACCTCGCCCTGGCCGAAGGGCGTGAGGCCGAGACGATCAGCGAGCCCCTGCGACAGCACCGAGCGATTGGCGCCAGTATCAACAACGAAACGGAACGGCCCCTGCCCGTTGACCATCACCGGCGCCACCATGCGCCCCAGGCGATCGTTGAGCGTGGGGCCGGCGGAGGCGTCAGCGCTGGGCGCGACGGTGAGTTCAGGCGCGCGCACGCATTGGGCTGAGGCCGGAGCGGCGAAAAGCCAAACCACGCCCGCAATCAAAGCCGACACGCGCAGCCGATGGGTCATAACGCGGCGAGCATGGAACCAGGCGCGCCCGCTTGCCAGAGGCGAACGCACAACTTGCCGTGAGAGCGGGCCGGCGCTCGACGAACGCAACGCGGCGTGCGACGGATAGCGCATGAGCGAGACCCTGCTTCTGCACAGCAAGCACGACGGATTCGCCGTGCCGGCGCACCACCTCCCGGCGCGCGGCAAGGCGATTGGCGCAGTGGTGGTGATTCAAGAGATTTTCGGGGTCACCGCCCACATCAAAGACATCGCCGCCATCTTCGCAGAGGCGGGCTATGACGTGCTGGCGCCGGCGATGTTCGAGCGCGTGGCGCCAGGGCTGGACGTTGCGGCCGATGCAGCGGGCGTCACGGCGGGGCGGGCAGCGTTCATGGCGACGCCGTGGCCGCAAGTGGTGGGTGATATTCAAGCCGCCATCGACGCCCTGGGCGGGCCGTGTTTCGTCACCGGGTTCTGCTGGGGCGGCGCCGCAAGCTGGGCGGCGGCGGCGCACTGCAGCGGCGTGCGCGCGGCTTCAGGCTTCTACGGCCGGCTGATCACCGACATGCTGGATCAGCCCCCGCGCGCGCCGATCATGCTGCATTATGGCGCCGAAGACGCGTCGATTCCGCTGACCGATGTGGAGCGCGTGCGCGCGGCCGCGCCGGCGGACACGCCGATCTATCTCTATCAGGCCGGGCACGGCTTCTGCCGGCGCGGGAGCCACGATTTCAACGCCCCCGCTTGCGAACTGGCGTTGCAGCGCACACTTGACTGGTTCGCGCGCTGGCGCGCCAAGGGAGATGGCGAATGATTGATCACGTATCCATAGGCGTGAGCAACATGGCGCGCGCGAAGGCGTTCTATGATGCGGCGCTGGCGCCGCTCGGGCTTGAGCCGGTGATGCCTGTGGAGATTGGCGGGCGGCTGGTTGGCGTGGGCTATGGGACGGGGCAAAAGCCAGTGTTCTGGATTCAGCTGCCGGTGAACGGCAGGCCGGCCAGCTTCGGCAACGGCGCCCATATCGCCTTCAACGCGCAGACGCGCGCGGCGGTGGATGCGTTCTACCTGGCGGCGCTCGACCAGGGCGGCGTCGAGGACGGCTCGCCTGGGCTGCGCAGCGAATACCATCCCAATTATTACGCCGCCTTCGTGCGCGACGCGGATGGCTCGAAAATTGAAGCTGTGTGCCACAGCGCTGAGTAATCGGCGTCGCGGGCGGGTGCGCCGCCTTGCCGGGGGGGCGCGCCCCTGCTAGCACCCTCGCCCCGTGCCGCAAACCTCGCCCACCCTCAACGTCATGATCGCCGCCGCGCGCAAAGCGGCGCGCGGGCTGTCGCGCGATTTCGGCGAGATCGAGAACCTGCAGGTCTCGCGCAAGGGGCCGAGCGATTTTGCCTCGACCGCCGATCTGAAGGCGGAGAAGACCATTTACGAAGAACTGGCGAAGGCGCGCCCTGGCTACGGCTTCCTGATGGAAGAACGCGGCGCCGTGGACGGCACGGATAAGTCGCATCGCTGGATCGTCGACCCGCTCGACGGCACCTCGAACTTTCTGCACGGCATCCCGCATTTCGCGGTTTCGATCGGGCTGGAGCGCGAAGGCGTGCTGGTTGCGGGCGTGGTTTACAATGTGGTGCGTGACGAATTGTTCTGGGCCGAGAAAGGCGCCGGCGCCTACCTGAACGACCGGCGCTTGCGCGTGGCCGCGCGCACCGACATGCGCGATGCGCTGATCGCAACCGGCACGCCGTTTCACGGCAAGCCGGGACACAGCGTGTTCTTGCGCGAAGTGGAGCGCGTGATCGCGCAGACAGCCGGCGTGCGCCGCTTCGGCGCGGCGTCGCTGGATCTGGCTTACGTTGCGGCAGGACGGTTCGATGGATTCTGGGAGCGCGGCCTTTCGGCGTGGGATGTGAGCGCTGGCGCCGTGCTGGTGCGCGAAGCTGGCGGCTTCGTGAAAGAAATCGACGGCGGCGACTTTTTGCAGACCGGCGCGGTGATCGCGGCCAATGACCGGCTGTTGCCTCTGCTCACGAAAGCGGTGCGCGGCGATTGATTGCGCGCGCAGGCTCGTGAACACTGATCCTCTGTTCAGAGCGCGGCTTACGCGCCGGGAGGACGCGTGACGCAAACGCCCAGCACAGAGCGCAAGGTTTCCAATTGGGAAATCGCCGCGTTCGCAGCACCCGCCGCTCCGCTGCTGGCGCTTTCGCTGCCCACGATCATCTTCCTGCCGCCCTATTTCGCTTCGCACCTGGGCATTCCGTTGGCCGCGGTTTCGGCCATTTTCCTGGGCGCGCGCGTGTTCGATCTGCTGATCGACCCGATGGTGGGCGGCATACAGGACCGCACCGAGACGCGCTTCGGCCGCCGCCGGCTTTGGATCGCGCTGACCTGCCCGCCGCTGATGGTGATGGTGTGGTTCGTGTTTCTTGGGCTTTGGCCCGGCGTGGATTTCATGATCGCGGCGGTGGCGATCTTCCTGCTCTATTTCGTCAGCGCGGCAATGCTGATCGCGCATCTGGGCTGGGCCGGCGAACTGATCCCCACCTATCACGGGCGCACGCATGTGCTGGGCATGGTGCAGACCGCGAGCATGATTGGGCAAGTGATCATGCTGCTGATCGCGGGCGTGGTGGCGCAGGGAACGGACGGCGGCAATACCGGCGCGGTTCACGCTATGGGCTGGACGCTCTTACTGCTGCTGCCGGCGACGACGCTGGCGACGATCCTGTTCGTGCGGGAGACCCCGCGCCCGCCGCAGCCGCATCTGACGCTTGGAGATTCCTTGCGCGCGCTGATGCAGAACAAGACGGCGCAGCGCGTGCTGATTCCGGACCTGCTGCTGGGCGTGGCGCAGGGCGTTTCAGGCGGGCTCTTCCTATTTTACTTTCAGTTCGTGCTGGGGTTCGAGCGCGAGTCACAGACGCTGCTGGCGATCTATTTCATCGCCGGGCTGGCCGGCGTGCCGCTCTGGTGGTGGGCCGCGCGCAGACTGGGCAAGCATCGTGCGCTGCAGGCGGCGATGATCTACACCGCCGTGACGACGGCGATACTGCTGGTGCTGCCGCCGCACAATTTTCCGATCGCGGCGCCGTTCATGGCGGTGGCGGGGCTAGCGCAAGGCGGCGGCGTGCTGCTGACGCGCGCGCTGATGGCGGATGTTGTGGATGAAGATGAGCTCGCCTGCGGGGCGCGCCGCTCCGGCCTCTATTTCGGCCTGCTGCTGACGACATCGAAGCTCGGCATCGCCTCCGGGCCGATTACCTATGCGGTGCTCGGCCTGGTGGGCTTCAGCGCAGTGGAGGGCGCGCAGAATTCACCCGCCGCGTTGGCGACGCTGAGCGGTCTCTTTATCGGCGTGCCGATACTGCTTTGCCTGCTGGCGGCGCTTTCGCTGCGCAAATATCCGCTCGATGAAGCGCGCCAGCGTCAGCTGGCGGCGGCCATCGACGCGCGCCACGCCGCGAACAGCGAAAACACCTTGGGCCCATCGACCAAATAGCGCTTCCACAAGCGGGTGGGCTCATTGATGAGGCGATGCAGCCATTCCAGGCCCGCCCGGCGCATCCAGCCCGGCGCGCGCTGCGCACGCCCGGAAAGGAAATCGAGCGCGGCGCCGACACACAGGCCCACGCCAATGGCGCCGCCCTGGCGCGCGATGGCGTAGGCGATCATTTCCTGCTGCGGCGCGCCCACGCAGATGAAGGTGAAGCGCGCGCGCTGGGCGGCGGCGAACTGCGCGGCGGCGACCACGGCGGCGGGATTTTGCTTCAAGCCGCGCGGGGGATTGTGCCAGCGCACGTCCGTCAGGCCGTAGCGGCGCTTGAGTTCGCGCACGCCTTCGCGATCGCCGCCGATGATGACGACCGGTTCGTGGCGATGGATCACGGTATCGAACAGGCGCTCGGCGATGTCGGAGCCGCAGGCGAGCGGCAGCGCGAGCCCGGCGCGCGCAGCCAGGCTTTGCAGCACGCGGCTATCATTCAGCGTGAGCCAGGCGCCGTCATAAAGAACGTGGCGCGCGGGATCGGCGTGCGCGCCGACGACATGATCCACGTTGGGCGTGGCCACATAGGCAAAGGGCGCATCGAGGCTGGCGCGGACGCTGATCGCGTCCACCGCCGCATCGAGATCCAGACCGCTGAAGGAGAAGTCGAGAAAGTCCACCGCATGCGAATGTGCGGCGCTGCTGTCGAAAGCCATTCTGTTAACCCAAACGTCGCGTTTACTGTCGTTTGAGCGCCCTATGCAGGAAGCGGGCCGGATGCATCGCGTTAAGCGAATTTTTCGGCAGAATTTGCGGCTCTGCGAACATCTCCGAGGCGAGGCGTTCACCAAGCAACGGCGCCAAAGTGAGACCGCGCGCCCCCAGCCCGCCGATAACGTAAACGCCTTCGTGCGCGGGCGGAGGCGCATCGGCGGGCGCCTCCCCGCCATGGGCCAAAGCGGCAAAGCGCGCATTCCAGGCCGGCGCATCGGGCAAAAGGCCGGCGACGGGCACGCGGTCGGGCGTGGTGGCGCGTAGCGCGGCGCGCGATTGCAGTTTGGCGGGATCGAGAGAAGCGGCGAGTTCGGGTGCGATGGCTGCAAGGGCCGCAACGTTGCGCGTGCGCGCCTCGGCCATGGCGGCGTGGTCGTCGGCGTCGAAGCGGCGCGCATCAGTGACAGCATCGAAGGTCGCGCCAAACAGAACGCCATCTTCGTAGGGTGCGAGATAAGCGCTCTGGGCGATGGCGTGCGCCGGCGCGGTCGCGCATGGGCCCCATTCGATCTGGCCGCGCGAAAGCGTGATGGGCAGGAACGAGGCCGGCGCGAATTGCGTGAGCCGCGCGCCGCAAGCCAGCACCACCGCATCGGCTTTCAGCATGGCGCGGCCATCGCCGGCGCGCAGCACCCATTGGCCGTTGACGCGCTCAAGCGCGGCGACCTCAGCCTCGAACAGGCAACTCGCCCCGGCCATCATGGAGATCGCGGCTGCGAGCGGGCGCACGAGGCCGGCGCGGGCGTGGAAGGCGGCGCCGTTCGGCAGCGGACGCATCCAATCGTCTGGCAGCGGCGGATCGGCGAGCAAATCGGCCAACGCTTCGGCGCGGCGCGCATCGGCGCGTTCCTCCACGCCGCAGGGCTCAAGCACGCCAAAGGATTCGTAGGTGGCGACAGCTTCGAGATAAGCCGCCAGAAATAGCGGCCGGAGCGGGCCGCTGCGATCGAGCCGGGGCATGACCAAGCCGGCGGGATTGCCGCTGGCGCCCGCGCCCAGGCCCCGCCCCGCTTCCAGCACCACGGTTTCAACGCCGCGCCGGGATAAGGCGTGTGCGGCCGCCGCCCCCGCCACGCCGGCGCCAATCACGGCGACTCGGCGCGGATGCGCGGCGGCGTAGGGATAGAGCTGGCCCAATGTGGCGCGCGCGGGCGACGTGCTGTCAGGGGCGACCCCCGCGGCGAAGCGACCCTCCAGGCGCTCACGCTTGGCGGCGAAGCCGGGGCGCTTCTCCACCGTGAAGCCGACCGCCTCCAGCCCGCGGCGGACCTCCCCGGCGACGGTGTAGGTGGCGAGCCGCGCGCCAGGCGCCGACAACGCGGCGATGCGCCGGAACAGCGCCGGGCTCCACATCGCCGGATTGCGCGCAGGCGCGAAGCCATCAAGGAACCAGGCGTCGAAGCGGCCCTCCAGGCCGGAGAAAATGGTTTCGGCGTCGCCGATATGGACGGTGAGCGAGAAGCCATCCTCCGGGAACCAGAGACGCTGGGGCGCGGCGGCGCGGACTGGCCAACGGCTCAGCAGGCGCTGGGCGAGATCGGACACCTCCGGGAACGCGGCCATGGCGCGGGCGGCGTCCTCCCTTGCAAGGGGGAAGGCCTCGATGGTCGAGATATGCAATTGCGCATGGGGCAAATGTGACGATTTCCAGGCGCGCCACGCCGCCAAAACATTAATTCCAGCCCCAAAACCCAGCTCACAGACGGTGAAACGATCCCGATTTCTCCAGCCTTCGGGCAAACCGCATCCGCCCAGGAACACGGCTTCAGCCTCGGCCAGGCCCCCAGCTTTTGAGAAATAGACATCATCGAACGCGCGCGAACGCGGCGCTGTTGGATCAGACCAATCGAGGTCGGGCGCGGGCGGTAAACGCGGCATGCGGGCTGTTGATAGCGCACAGCGCAAAAGCAAACGAGCCGCCCCGTGTGGGGCGGCTCGTCGCTGAAACTACGATCGCAGCCGAAACTGCGTGCGTAAATCCATTACGGATGGGCCGGAGCCGTGGCCGGAGCCGTGGTCGTCGTCGTCGTGGTGGTCGACGCGTCGGCCGGGGCCGTGGTGGTCGCAGCCGGGTCAACCGGAGCTTCCGTGGTGGTTTCCGTGGTCGTGGTCGACTCGGCAGCCGCCGGAGCAGCTTCTTCCGGCGTGGTCGTCGTTTGGCCGCAGGCCGCGACGCCGAAAGCGAGAACGGCAGCGGCGGCAGCCGCCATGCCCAACTTGGACTTCGTCATAGGTTCTACCCCTCGTCTCAACGTCGGGGCATGCCCCCAACGCGGGAGGCGAATGCATGCCAAGGATTAACCGCATTGGCAAGCGGGCGACGCGCGCAGGGGTATGCATTTCCGCATAGCGCGCGGTTGAAACATCAGGACTCAACGCCCTCAAAAGCGGGCCCTGAGCCGGCCTAATGAACCGCGCACGCGCGCGCGGTTCTAGTGCAAGGCGAGCACATTGCAGAGAATTCCGCTCCGCCTAGGCCTCAACGGCAGCGGCGAGGGCTTCTTCAAGCTGGGCGAAGCTGGGCTGCATGGCGGAGGGAACCGAGCCGCGCCCGATCTCAACCGATACCTGGGCGGCGTTGCCGTGCAGGTGCGCGACCAGCACGTCGCGGATGATTTTGTAGAACTGGGCGTCGTGCTCGATCACGCCGTTGAGGCGCTGGGCCATCGGGCCGACGATGCCATAGGCCAGGAACACGCCAAGGAACGTGCCGACCAGCGCCTTGCCGATCATGAGGCCGAGAATCTCCGGCGGCTCGTTGATGGCGCCCATGGTTTTGACGATGCCCAAGACCGCCGCGACGATGCCCAGCGCCGGCAAACCATCGGCCATGCCCTGCAGCGCATGCGCAGGATGCATGGCTTCGTGGTGATGCTTTTCGATCTGCTTTTCCATCGCATCCTCGACCTGATGGGGATCGTCGAGGTTCATGGTCATCATGCGCAGCGTGTCGCAGATGAAATCGACCACGAAGTGGTCTTTGCAGAGCTTGGGATATTTCTGGAAGATCGCGCTCTCTTTCGGGTTCTCGATGTGAGGTTCGAGCGCCACGATGCCTTTGGTCTTCATCAGCTTGGTGAGCTGGAAGAGCAGCGAGAGCAGATCCTGGTAGTCCTTCTTGTTCCACTTGGGACCGCTCATCACCTTGGAGAAGCCGCCCACCACGCCTTTGAGGCCGTGCATGTCGTTAGAGATGATCAGCGCGCCGACAGCGGCGCCGAAGATCATCATGAACTCCATCGGCGCGGCTTCGATAATGACCTCGAAGTGGCCGCCCGCCAGCATGAAGCCGCCGAACACCATGCCGAAAACGACAACAAGGCCAATGATTGGAAACATGGATAAAGCGCGTTAACCGAAGAGCCCCGACCAGAAGGCGTTATGCACGATCGCGCTTAAGGAGGCGTTTCGGTTGATGCGGAGAAAGGTTGAGGCGCGTTAGCATCTTGGCGCCCACCTTTGCCGCTTGGGCCTTGGCGTCGTCGCGGCAATCGGCGTAACACGGCGCGCTCAGCTTGATGACGCAGCTTTCGCCACCATCGCCCCCTGCTTCAGCGCCCGCCCCGCAGCGGCGGCGCTTCCTGCTGCTGTTCATGTGCCTGTTGGTGATCGGGGCGGGAAACTCGATGCTGCTGGCGGTGGCGCCGCCCCTGGTGCGCCAGCTTGGCCTCAGCGATGCCAGCGTGGGCTGGATCTTCGCGCTTTCAGCGCTGCTGTGGGTTTTTGCGAGCCCGTATTGGGGGCGCGCTTCCGACCAGCGCGGACGCAAGCCCGTGATCGCGCTGGGGCTGGCCGCCTACGCGGTTTCGATGGCGGCGTTCGGCGGCGTGGTGATGCTGGGGCTGAGCGGGGTGTTGAGCGGGGCGTGGCTGTTTGCGTGGCTCATGCTGGCGCGGGCGATTTTCGGGGCGGTGGGTTCGGCCTCGTCGCCGGCGGCGCAGGCCTATGTGGCCGACCGCACCTCGCGGCTTGAGCGCACAGAGCAATTGGCTGGACTGACGGCGGCGTTCGCCTTGGGCCAAGCGTTCGGCCCGGCCATTTGCGCGGCGCTGGCGGCGCGCTTCGGGCTGGTGTTTCCGATTGGGTTGGTGGCGGTGCTGGCGGGCGCTGCGGCGTTTGCGATCTGGCGATTTCTGCCGGAGACCACGCCGCCAAAACTCGACGGCGCGCGCGACTGGCGCGAGTCGCTGCGGCTGGCGGGGGATCAGCGGCTCTCTGGCTATCTGATCTTCGGCTTCGGCCTTTCGGTTGTGGCCGGCGTGTTGGTGCAGATTTTCGGGCTGTTCACGATGGACCGCCTCAACGCGCAAGGCGAACAAGGCGCCGAGCTGACGGCGGCGGGCTTCATGGTCAACGCGCTGGCGCTGCTGGCGACGCAAATGGCAGTGCTGCCGCGGCTGAAAATGGGCCCGCGCGGCTTGATGATCTGGGGCTCGGCTGTGCTGGCCGTTGGGGTGGCGGTGCAGATCATTGCGCCGAGCCTGGGTGCGCTGTTGGTGGCGCAGGCGCTGCAGGGCTTGGGCTTCGGCCTGGCGCGGCCGGGCTTCACCGGCGGCGCATCGGTGGCGGTGCAGCCGCACGAACAAGGCGCAGCGGCGGGCCTGGTGGTGGCGGTGAACGGCGCGGGCTTTGTGTTCTCGCCGCTGATCGGCGGCGTGCTCTACGAGCGCGTAACGATGGACGCGCCGCTTTACATCGTCATCGTGTTGCTGGCGGCGATGGGCGCGTTCGCGTGGCGCAGCCGCAGGCTACGCCACGCCGCGCCCATTGAAACGCCGCCACACGATCCCAGCACGCACTAACCGGCGGCCGCGCGCGCCGCTTCGAGAATGATGTCGGTTGCGCGCCCGCGCACCTCCAGGCCGCGTTCACGTTCAAAACGGCGAATGGCTTCGCGCGTGCGCGGGCCGATTTCGCCATCGGCGCGGCCCACATGGTAACCGAGCCGGTTGAGCAGACGCTGCAGTTCGCGCACGCCGGCGGGGCCAAGCCCGCGCGGTTCGCGCGCGGGGGCGGCAGTGGCGACACCGGAACGCACGCGCAGCTGTTCGAGCAAGGCGGTGGTGGGAAAACCATCGGCGGCCTGCCCTTCCGAAACCTGGAACGCGCGCACGGCGCGGCGCGTGGCGGAGCCGAACAAGCCATCGGGAGCGCCGGCGTCGTGGCCCAAACCGTTGAGCAGCGTCTGCAACTCAAGCGTCTGTTCACGATTGAGCGCGCCGAGTTGGCGCGGCCAGCTTTGCACCAAGCCGCCGCGGCCCTCGAACGCGCGCGCCAGCAGCGCCACTACAAGCGCGTAGCGATCGGAATTGTTGTAACGGCGGATCACCGCGAAATTGTGGTGCAGCAAGAGCGCGGGGCCTTGCGCGCCCGCGGGCAGAAAGAGCTGGGCCTGCAGCGCGCTTTCGTTGGCGCTCCAATCGCCTTCCATGCGCGTCACGCCGCGCCCGGCCCACTCCGCCACGCTGCGCTGGGCGCCATCGGCTAAGGCATAGTCGAAGCCCGCCGGCAGGCGCACCTCGTCGAACACAGGCTCGCCGCGCCGCCAGCCGCGATCGGCGAGATAGTTGGCGATGGACGCGGCGACATCGCCACGATTGGTCCAGATATCGCGATGGCCGTCACTATCCCAATCGACGGCGGTGGTGAGATAGACGTCTGGCATGAATTGCGGCTGGCCCAACGCGCCGGCCCAGGATGAACGCAGCTGCTGCTGATCGGCCAAGCCGCGCTCGACCATTTCGGCGAGCGCCAGCAGGTAGGTTTCGAATTGCTGGCGGCGGCGGCCTTCGTGCGCCAGCGTGGCCAAAGCGGCAGCGGCGTCGTAATTGAGCGCGGCTGCGCCGTAATTGCTCTCCAGCCCCCAAATGCCGAGGATGATCCCCTGCGGTACGCCGAAGCGCTCTTCCACCGCGCGCAGCGTAGGGGCGATCTCCGCGCGCAGGGCGCGCCCGCCGGCGATGCGGTTTTCGGTGACGCGATTGGTGACGTAATCCCACACCGGGGCCACGAATTCCGGCTGGCGCTGGTCCAACTCGACGATGCGGGGATCGGGGCGCAGGCCGCTCAACAGCCGGCCCAAAACGGCCGGATCGCGGCCGCGAGCCACCGCGCGGGCGGCGAAATCGTCGCGCCAAGCGTCGAAACTGGGGTCGCCCGAGGAGGCGAAGCTGGGCGGCGGCGGGGCCGGCTGGGCGGAAACCTGGGTCTGGCCGCAGGCCAAGCTCAAGAGCACCGCCGCCAGGACAAAGAGAGTGCGCTTCATATCCATCATCCCCTTACCAACGCCCTTGGCGGGCTTAGGGTGCGTCGCCGCCGGGGGCAACGCGCCATGCAATTGACTTCCGCGCCCCTCGCCCTTATTGACCCCGCTTCCTTTTCGCCCCCGGAATCTCGGCCATGAAAGTCAAGTCGTCCCTCAAGTCGCTGAAAGCCCGCCATCGGGCCTGCCGGGTCGTGCGCCGTAAGGGGCGGGTTTATGTGATCAACAAGGTTGATCCCCGCTTTAAAGCGAAACAGGGCTGAATTAGGCCGTATTCGCAGCGCATAGGCGCCGGGCCCACTCGCGGGCATCATGAATCCCTGGTAAAGTGAGCGCGATTCAGATCGCGATGCGCCGTACGTTTTTCGCCTTGTGTATTGCCTTGGCGCTGGCCGCGTGCGGCGGCGGCGACACCGCTGTGCGCGCCGACCCGCAGCTCGACGCGCTGTTCACCGAACTCGAAAGCGCGCCCGACGCGCAAACCGCACAGCCCATCGAAGACGCCATCTGGGCGCACTGGGCCAATAGCGGCTCGCCCACCGTGGACGTACTGCTGGAGCGCGCCGCGGCGGCGCAGGAGGCGGGCGATCCCGAACTGGCGGCCCGCTACCTCGACCAGGCCAGCGATCTTGCTCCCGAATATGCCGAGCCGTGGAACCGGCGCGCCAATCTCGCCTACCGGGCCGATGATTACGCCGGCGCCATCGCGGCGATCCAGGAAACGCTGCGGCGCGAGCCACGCCATTTCGGCGCGCTGGCGGGCCTGGGCATGATCTACGAAGAACTGGGCCAGAACCGCGCCGCACTAGAAGCGTTCCGAGCGGCGCTGGCGATACACCCGCATTACGAAACCGCGATCCAGGGCGTGCGCCGGCTTGAGCCGCTGGTGGAAGGGCGCGACGCATGATGCTGGCGCTGGCGGCGCTGGGCGCCGCGGCGATGGCGTTGCTGATCTTGCTGGCGTGGAACGGCCGCGCCTATGTGCGCCGGGCCGAGGCGCGCTTTCCCCCGAGCGGGCGCTTCATCGACCACGAAGGCGTGCGCCTGCACGTGCGCGAAGCGGGCGCCGCGGATGCGCCGCGCGTGCTGCTGATCCACGGCGCGAGCGCCAACCTGCTGGAGCTTTGGGGGCCGCTGGCGGAGGAGTTCGCGCCGCTGCATCGTGTGATCGCATACGATCGGCCCGGCCTTGGCTATTCCGCGCGTCCACGGCGCAATGGCCACGCGCTTGGCTATCAGGCCGCGTGCGCGGCGGCGGTGCTGCGCGAAGGCGGGCCGGCGCCAGCGATCGTGGTGGCGCACTCGCTGGGCGCGGGGGTGGCGCTGCGGCTGGCGCTGGATCATCGCGACCTGGTGAGCGGCCTGGTGCTGATCGCGCCGGCAAGCCATCCCTATCCGGGCAAGCCGGCCTGGTGGGCCAGGCTTTCGGCGGCGCCTGTGATCGGCGATTTGTTCTGTACGCTGTTTGTGCCTTGGCTTGGCCCGCCGATGAGCCGCGCCAGCGTGGCCAACAATTTCTGGCCGGCGCCGACGCCTGTGAATTATTTGCAGGACGCGGCGGTGCCGCTGATCTTCCGCCCGCGCGCGTTCAAGGCGAGCGCGCTGGATGTGTGCGCATCGAATGTGGAGTT
>JAEUMU010000210.1 GCA_016791325.1 Hyphomonadaceae bacterium | reverse complement strand
TAAGTTGGTAATCGCCATCGGGGCGATAGGCGATCAGCGCGCGATCTGCGTCTGAGTCTGTGCGGCGCAGATCCAGCGCCAGCAGGCGCAAATCCTCGCCGGCGAGATCAAGCCCAAGGCTGGCGCGAAAAACGCCGGCTTCGCCAAACGCCGGCTCTTCAATCCGCAATTCGTCAATGTCGAGCGCGCCGATGCGCACGTGAACACCGGCGCCGCTGGACGGGCGCGGCTCGCTCAGCGCCGGCTGGCGCAGCAGCGTGATGTTGGCGGCGCGCGCAACGTCCAGGCGCAGGCCGCCCAGCAGCAAATCCTGTGGCCGCCACGAGAGCGCCAGATCGCGCGCTTCAAGCCAAACGCCGTCTGCGTCCGCAAGCGTGGCGCGTTCGGCGCGCAGATCGCCCAGCCACGTCCCGGAGACGCCCTCAATTTCGATCGTGCCGAGACGCCACACACGCTGGCCATCGGCCATGTGATCGATCAGGCCGGGCGCGGCGGGGCCGAGCAGCACATAGCCGCCGCCCACCAGAGCCGCGGCCCCGGCAGCCGCACCCGCGCGACGCATCCAACGGCGGCTCAGCGCCATCAGAACGCCTGCCCGAGGCTGATGTAGAGCGCGTAATCGTTGGTGGCGTCTTCGTGCAGCGGGAAGGCGATGTCCACGCGCAGCGGTGCAAAGCCCAGATTGTAGCGCACGCCAACGCCCGCGCCCCAGCGCAGATCGGCGGCGTCGCTCCAGCTATCGAACGCGTTGCCGCCGTCGATGAAGGCGGCCGCGCCCCAATGATCCGCAAAACGCCAGCGCGCTTCGACGGATGTTTCCAGCATGCCCTGGCCACCAGGATTGAGCCCCAGCGCATCGCGTTCGCGCGGATAGATCGAGTTGTAATCGTAGCCGCGAACCGAACCGCCGCCGCCAGTGTAGAAGCGCCGATCAGGCGGGGCGTTCTCGACATTGCCGGAGATCGCCTCCATCCATCCGGCTTGCGCGCGCGCGGCCAGGGTGAGGCGGTCGTCCTCTCCGAAGCTGTGATAGATGCGCCCCCCGCCAGTGAAGCGGGCGAACGTCACGGTTTCGCTGCCGGTGGCGAAAGCCGGCTCGATGCGCGCATCGAGAATGGAGCCTGCGCGCGGATCGAGGCGAATGTCGGTGGTGTCCCGCCGCAGCGCCAAGAAGGCGGAGGCGACATAGGCGTTGGAAATATCGCCACTGGTGTTGTCGTAGGTGTCGGCGGTGAGGCGCACGCCATATGAGCGGCCGAGCTCCAGCCGCGGCGCGGCCTCCACGGCGGCGTAAAGCTCGGCGCCTTGGCGGGTGTAAGGTTCAAGGTCTTCGCGCGCCAAGGTCGCGCCTATGCTGAGCGTGTGGCCCAGTTCGGGCGCATGCGGGCGCGACAGCTCGGCGTTGAAGCTTTGCTGCAATTGGCCGAGACGCGTAGAGAGCGTCAGCGCATCGGCGCGGCGGGTGAAATTTCGCCGTGTCCATTCCGCTTCGACGCCAAGCCCTTCCGTGGTGGAATAGCCGGCGCCCAGTTCGTAGGCGTTGCGCCGCGCGGGCTCCACCACCAGCACCACATCGCGCACGCCTTCAGCGTTGGGCGGCGCAAGGCGCGTCGACGCGAGTGAGACTGCGCCGGTTGAGGTCATGTCGCGGCGCAGGCGCGTCAGCGCTTCGGGCGTGTAGGGCGCGCCGATCTCCCAATTGCGCAAATCCTCTATGAAACTGGCGCGAAACAGCGTGTCAGGCTCCGCGCGTACTTGGCCCAGACGCGCATACCCGCCTGCATTGACGCGAAACTCAGGGCTCACCAGCGCGGTGGCGTGATCGACCACGACGCGGCGGTCGGCGGCGGCGGCGTCGGGATAGCCCGCTTGCTGAAGCGCTTGCACTGCGCCCGCTTCGGCGGCGAGCACGGCCTCCGCGCGTGCGGGCGCGCCCGCTTCAACGGGCGTAAGCGCGGCGCCGGCCGCGCCGGCGGCGGCCTGAGCCGGTTGAGCGTCAACAAATGTGAGCGCGGGCGCGGCGAAACGAAAACGCGGGCCCGGCGCAATCACGAGACGCGCCACCGCCGGCTCTTCGCTGGCCTCCGGGGTCACCGTGGCGGCGTAATAGCCCTCCGAGCGCAGCCACGCCATGGCGCGCCCGGCGGCTTCCTCGGCGATGCGCTCGGCCTCAAACAAGGTGGTGGGGCGTTCGCGGTCCGGCAGCAGATCGAGAATAGCCTGCCGCGTCTCGCGCTCCGGGCCTTCGATCACCACGGGCGAGTCCGCCCAGGCTGGCAGAATCGGCACGGCGACGCCGAGGCCCGCGAAAATCGCGGCCGGGAGAACGGGAAGAACGCGCATCGCGAGTCGCAAAAGCCTGACCCGCGAAGCTCGCGTGCGGCTGGTTAAGGCTTCATCAACCATACGGGCGGGCCCTTACGCCCGCCCGGTTGGATTTGCCCATAATATCAATGAGAAAGGAACCGCACTCGCGCCTCAAGCGCAGTTACGGTTCGGTCATGCTCCGGCTTAGCCCCAGGGTCCGCGCTTGCGCGCGCCCCAAGGGCCGTCGCCCGGCTGCGGCGCCGACCGGGCGGGAGCCGCGGAGAACCCGCCCATTTTCATCAGCTGGGCGATGCGGTTGCGCGTGTTGGGGTGGGTGGAGAAGAGATTGTCCGCACCCTGGCCGGCCAGCGGGTTGATGATGAAGAGGTGCGCCATGGCGGGGTTACGCTCCGCATCCGGGTTCACGCGCTGACGAGCGTAGGTTTCGATCTTCTCGAGCGCGCGTGCGAGAGAGCCGGGCTCGCCGCTGATCTCGGCGCCGACGCGATCGGCTTCATATTCACGCGCGCGGCTGATCGCCATTTGCACCAGCGACGCCGCGATAGGCGCCAGCAGCATGATCAGCAGCCCCGCGATCGGATTGCGGTTGCCGCCGAAGAAAAACGCGAAGTTCGCCAGCATGGCCACGGCGCCGGCCACGGTGGCGGTGACTGTCATCGTCAGCGTGTCGCGATTCTTAACGTGCGCCAGCTCGTGCGCCATTACGCCGCGAATTTCCTCGCGCGAGAGCAGGCCGATAAGGCCGCTGGTGGCGGCCACGGCGGCGTTCTCTGGATTGCGCCCGGTGGCGAAGGCATTGGGTTGGGGATTGTCGATGAGGTAAATTTTCGGGGCGGGCAGGTTGGCGCGGTGCGCCAGAGCCAATGTGTCCTGCACGTAGGCGCGCACGCGCGGATCGGGGTGATTTGGATCTACGGGCTCGGCGCGGAAATGGCGCAGCACCAGCTTATCGGCGTTCCAATAGGCGAACAGGTTCATGCCGCCCGCCACCAAGAGCGCAATCATCATCCCGCCAGCGCCGCCCACCATGTAGCCGACTGCGCCGAACAGCGCCGTCATCGCCGCGAGCAGGATGTAGGTCTTGAGATGGTTCATCGATCTCCTCATGTCTGCGTGTAATATTGAGAGGCTCGCCCGGAGGTTCAAGTTGCCGCCACAATCGCCCGAAATGAAGCCGCTCACGCCTGAAGCGCAGCGCGCGCTCGCGGAAGCGGCCGAACGGCGCGCGCAAGCGAAGGCGCAAGCCGCGCCAACGGAAATCGGCGGACCAAGCGGTCCTGAACCCACCCGCTACGGCGATTGGGAGCGCAAAGGCCTCATCAGCGATTTCTGATCGTGCTTAACGAGGGGAAGATCGCACGCCGGGGGCGAAGCGGCTTGCCCGTGCGGGCGCGCGCGCCAAGCTGCGCGGCTTGAGCAATCGAAGGAGTCGCTCGCAATGCGCGCCTTGATGTGGATGGCGGCCCTGGCGCTGATCGCGGCGCCTGTTATCGCGGCGCCGAGCGTGGCGTATGCGGATGGCATCGAACGCCCGCGTCCGCGCCCGCAGCGCCCGCGCCGCCCGCCTGCGCCGCCCTTGCTGGGTGCGCCCGAGGCGCCGCGCGTGGTGGAAGACTCAAACGTGGTGGTGCTGCCGGCTTCCTTCTTCGCGGGCGCCAGCGGCGGTGTCGGCGCCGATATTGGCGCGGGGTCATCTTACAGCACGGTTGTGGTGGTGCGCGGCGGTTCGGCCAGCGCTTCGGCGTTTGCTTCGGCGTCGGCGCGGGCGGGCGCGGGGGCCGGAATCGGCGGTGGCGGCCATGGCGGGCGCGGCGGCGGATGCGCTTGCCGCTGAGGCGCCGGCGCTAACCAATTCACAAGGCGGCTAAGCGCACATTTGCCCCCTTCATTAAAAGGGTCTAAACGCGCGCGCCGGGGCGCGAGGCGCCCTTTGGGGGTTCGCACATGGCGCAGGCGCAG
Source organism: Hyphomonadaceae bacterium (assembly GCA_016791325.1). Lineage (GTDB taxonomy): Bacteria > Pseudomonadota > Alphaproteobacteria > Caulobacterales > Aquidulcibacteraceae > Vitreimonas. The sequence goes on along the minus strand of JAEUMU010000210.1, from coordinate 5,960 downwards.
GCCGGCGCGTCCCAGGGTGGCGGCAGTCCGAACGGTCAGGCGCATGGGCCGGCCGCGCATGCCGGATTTTGGACGCTTCTGGTGGGATCAGTCGGCGTCGTTTACGGCGACATCGGCACCAGCCCGCTTTACGCATTTCGCGAATCCATTCGCCACGTCGCCGATAACGGCGTCGATCGCGGCGAAGTCATCGGCATCGTCTCGCTGATCTTTTGGGCGGTGACGATCCTTGTCTCGATCAAGTACGTGCTGCTCGTTCTCTTCATGGACAACAAGGGCGAGGGCGGCACGCTGGCGCTGATGGCGCTGGCGCAACGCGCCCTGGGCAAGCGGCCGCTCTTCCTGTTCGGCATCGGCGTTGTCGGCGCGGCGCTGTTCTATGGCGATGCGATGATCACGCCGGCCATTTCAGTGCTCTCGGCGGTGGAGGGGCTTGAACTGGTGCCCGGGCTTGAAGGCCGCATCACGCCCGCCTTGGTGCTGACGATTGCGCTGGGCGTGCTGCTGGGCGTGTTCGTCATTCAAAGCCGCGGCACAGGGCGCGTGGGCGCCGTGTTTGGGCCGATCACGATCGTCTGGTTTCTGACCATGGGCGCGTTGGGCGCCATGCATTTGAAGGACGATCCCGCCATTCTTTCGGCGGTGAACCCGTATTATGCGGTGGCCTTCATCTTTAATCATCCGGGCTTGAGCTTTGTGGTGCTTGGCTCGGTGTTTCTCGCGGTCACCGGGGCGGAGGCGCTCTACGCCGACATGGGCCATTTTGGCCGCCGGCCGATCCGCGTGGCGTGGGCGGGCTTGGTGTTTCCGTGCCTTATGCTGAACTATTTCGGCCAGGGCGCCTTGGTGCTGGCCGACCCGACGGCGATCGAAAATCCGTTCTTCGAACTGGCGCCGGATTGGTTTCGCCTACCGCTGGTGCTGCTGGCGACGGTGGCGACCGTGATCGCCAGCCAAGCTGTCATCACCGGCGCATTCTCGCTGACGCAGCAGGCGATTCAGCTCGGCCTGCTGCCGCGCATGGAAATTCGCCGCACGTCGGAAACGCAGGCGGGGCAAATCTACATGCCCCAAGTCAACTGGCTGCTGCTGACGGGCGTGCTGGTGCTGGCGCTGGGCTTTGGCTCCTCCAGCGCGCTGGCGGCGGCTTACGGCATCGCCATTACCGGCGTGATGATCATGTCGTCGCTGCTGGCGTTCATCATTCTGTGGCGCTTGTGGAAATGGCCGGCGCCGCTGGCGGCGCTAACGCTGCTGCCCTTCCTGGCGCTGGAGGGCGTTTTCATGGCTTCAAACCTCACCAAGTTCCTCGAAGGCGGCTTCGTGCCGCTGGCGCTGGCGGTGGGGCTCGTCGTCATCATGTGGACGTGGGTGCGCGGCACGCGCATTCTGGGCGACATCGTGCGCCGTGACGAGCCGTTGGCGAAGCTGTTCGAGACTTTGGCGCATCATCCGCCGCATCGCGTGCGCGGGGCGGCCATCTTCCTCACCGGCGATCCCGATACTGCGCCGGCGGCGCTGATGCACAATCTGAAACACAATCAGGTGCTGCACGAGCAGGTGATCATCCTCACCGTGAAGACGCTCTCCACGCCGCGCGCCCCGGATAGCGAACGCGTGAAGATCGAAGATTTCATGCCAGACGTGAAACGCGTGACGCTGGCGTTCGGCTTCATGGAGACGCCCAACGTAGTGAAAGCGCTCACCGAGGCGCGCAAGCATGGGCTCAAGTTCGATATCATGAAGACGAGCTTCTTCCTTTCCCGCCGCACCATCGTGCCGAGCGAGAAAAGCGGCATGCCAATGTGGCAGGACCATCTGTTCATTTTCCTGGCCCGCAACGCCACCAACGCGACCGACTTCTTCCATATTCCAAGCGGCAGGGCGGTTGAGCTAGGCAACCAGGTGATGGTCTAGCCGCGGCGGACGCGCGTTGGTAAGCAGACGCAGGGGCTCTGCGATGGACGACCTCGCCACCATTCGCGCTCAGGCTGCGCAGGGTGACGCGCAGGCGCAGGTGATGTTCGCCTACCTGCTGCTGACGGCGCGCGGGGTTGAGCGCGATATTGGCGAAGCCTACCGCCTGGTGCAGCGCGCTTGCGCGCAGAACAATCCCAACGCGCTGTTGCTGCATAGCGTGCTGGCCGCGCGCGGCGTGGGGCGCGCCAAGAGCCTGGATGACGCTTACGCGCTGATCAAGCGCGCCGCCGCCGCCGGCCATCAGCCTGCCGCCACGCAACTGGCGCTGCTGGGCGGGCACGCGCTTGATCGCACGCCGTGGGTCAAGCCGATCGAGCTGCACGCGATCGCTGATGCGCCGCGCATCGTTGCGATCAAGGACTTCATCCCCAAACCGGTCTGCGCCTGGCTGATCGAAAGCGCGCGCCCGCGGCTGGCGCCGGCTGCGATCTTCGATCCCAAGGGCGGCGTGATGCGCGATCCCGCGCGCACCAATATGGTGGCCATGCTGGGCCTGCTCGAAGGCGATCTCATTCAGCAGCTGGTGAGCCGGCGCATCGCCACCGCCACCGGGCTTGCCCTTGAGCAGCACGAGCCGATGAACATTCTGCGCTACCTGCCGGGCGAGGAATACAAACCGCACTATGATTTCATCCGCCCGTGGGGCCCGGAAGCGGCGAGCTTCGCGGCTGAATTGGCCGAGATGGGCCAGCGCGCGGCCACGGTGCTGGTCTATCTCAACGAGGGCTACGAAGGCGGCGAGACAGTGTTCACGCGCCTGGGGCTGACCTTCAAGGGCGCGGCGGGCGATGCGCTGATCTTCTGGAATGTGTCGCCGAGCGGAGAGCTGGAGCGCGACTCCATGCATGCCGGCGCGCCGGTGGCGGCGGGCGAGAAATGGCTGCTTTCGCAATGGATACGTGAACGGGCGCACCCCTTGATGTAGGCGCCCGCGCCGCGTTGATTTGCGTGCCCGCTTATGAAAGGAAAGCGCCGCGCGCCGGGCTTGCGGCGCGGAGGGCTCCCGATCATGGCGCAAGGCCAAGTCAAGAAAGTCGTGCTCGCCTATTCCGGCGGGCTGGATACGTCGATCATCCTGAAGTGGCTGCAGGATAAGTATGGCTGCGAGGTGGTGACATTCACCGCCGATCTGGGTCAGGGCGAAGAGCTGGGCCCCGCGCGGGAAAAGGCGCTGAAGGCCGGCGTAAAGCCGGAGAATATTTTCATCGACGATCTGCGCGAGGAATTCGTGCGCGATTTCGTGTGGCCGATGTTCCGCGCCAACACGCTGTACGAAGGCCAGTATCTGCTCGGCACCTCGATCGCGCGGCCGCTGATCGCCAAACGGCAAATCGAAATCGCCAATCTTGTCGGCGCCGATGCGGTGTGCCACGGCGCCACGGGCAAGGGTAATGATCAGGTACGTTTCGAGGTTAGCTATTACGCACTGAAGCCGGACGTGAAAGTGATCGCGCCGTGGCGCGAGTGGGAGTTCGAGGGGCGCCCAGCGTTGCTCGATTATGCGCGCAAGCACGGCATCGACATCGCCAAGGGCAAGGAGCAAGCCGCACCCTTCTCGATCGACGCCAACCTGCTGCACACCTCCAGCGAAGGGCTGGCGCTGGAAGATCCGGATGTGGAGACGCCGGAGATCGTCACCAAGCGCGGCGACCGGCGCACCATCACGCCGGAAGAGGCGCCCGATCAGGCCGAAACCATCACGCTAGGCTTCGAGCGCGGCGATCTCGTCGCGATCAACGGCAAGGCGATGAAGGCGCATGAGTTGCTGGCGGAGTTGAATCGGCTCGGCGCCAAGCATGGCATTGGCGGGCTCGACCTGGTGGAGAACCGCTATGTCGGCATGAAGAGCCGGGGCTTCTACGAAACGCCGGGCGGCACCATTCTCTGGCACGGCCATCGCGCCATCGAGTCGATCACACTCGATCGCGGCGCCATGCATTTGAAAGATGAGCTGATGCCGAAATACGCCAGCCTCATCTATAACGGCTTTTGGTGGACGCCGGAGCGGCTGATGCTGCAAGCGGCGATCGACGCCAGCCAGGGCAGCGTCACCGGCGATGTGAAGCTCAAGCTCTATAAGGGCGGCGTGCGCACGGTGGGCCGCGCTTCGCCGTATTCGCTTTATTCCAAGGCGCTCGTCGGCTTCGACGAAGCCGGCGGCTACAATCAGGCCGACGCCGAAGGCTTCATCAAGCTCAACGCGCTGCGGCTGCGCATCCTGGCGGAGCGCGATAAGAAGCGCGGCAAGAACGAGTAGCGCTAGCCGATCTCCCGAAACGGGTACTGATCCCGGATGCGCCAATTGAACTATTGGCCGCGGGAGGGGGCGGTTTGGAGTTCCAGCGCCACCTCTGGCGGCACGTCCTCATAGACGTATTTGCGCCCGGTCGTGAACGTCACGGCCAGTGTCCGCGAGGCGGCGTCATAGAGGGCGCGATCGATGACAGAGGACAAGACGCCGGCTCCCAACGCCGCCGAAGCACTCGCCCGCGCGCGCTAGGCCTTTATATGTAGCGGAAGGGGCTTTGCCGCACCACGCGGCACGCGTCGCGCGGCGCTTCGGGGCTGGCGCGCGGCGGCACTGAGGAGGCTTCCATGTCGGTCGCCAAAGTGGTCGAAATCTTCTCGACATCCGCTTCGAGCATTGAGGACGCCGTTTCTAAAGGCATCGCGCGCGCCGCCGATACGCTGGAGGATGTTCAGGGCGCCTGGGTGCAGGACATCAAGGTTGAGGTCAAAGACGGCAAGGTTGTGGAGTGGCGCGTGAACCTGAAGGTCACGTTCGTGCTGCACTGACCGCAAGGGATGGCGCGCCGGCTGTGGAAGCAGGCGCGCCATCCGGCGGCCTTACGTCCAGTACTGGTCCACCTTGTAGAAGGCGAAGCTCTGGTCGCGGTAGGCGTGGCCGTCATTCTTGGTGAGTTCGTCGATCGTATCGCACGGCGCGGCTTTCAGCTCGTCCTTGCTGTAGGGAACGACGTAGGCGTCTTCGTCCTCATCGTAGTTCAGCACGGCCCAAGGCAAGGGATGATATTTCTCACCCATACCAAGCACGCCGCCAAAGCCGACGACGGCGAACAGAATGGTGTTGGACTGCTTGTCGAGAACAAGATCCTCGACGGAGCCGATCTTTTCGCCGCTCGTATCTTTGACGGTGGTGCCAAGCACCTTCTTGGCACGGATGGCGGTGGTGTGGCCTGTCGGGGTGGGCATGGGGGCTCGCTCCTCGCTTGTGTGAGTGGAGCCTGAACAACCGCGTCGCGAGCGCTTCGTTCCTACAACACCAGCCCGTACAGCACCGCGCCGTAATGGCCGGCCGCGCCGATGATCACGCACGCGTGCCAAATGGCGCGGCGGTAAGGAATGGCGTGATTAAGATAAAGCAGCACGCCGCCTGAATAGGTAACGCCCGCGACCACCAGCATGGCGATCGCCAAAGGCGGCAGCGTCGGTACCACGGGGCCGAGCACCAGCACCGCGAGCCAGCCGAACGCGAGATAGATGAGGCACCAAGCGCGGTCGGAAAGGTTGGGCCACAGCACTTTGCCCGCCGCGCCCGCCAGGGCCGCCACCCAAATCGCGACCGTGACGCCGACGGCGAAATCCGGCGGCAGCAGCTGGATGGTGAATGGGGTATAGGAGCCCGCGATCATCAAGAAGATGGCCGCTTCATCCAGGCGGCGCAGGATGCGCCGGTGCGGATTGGGCTTGGTGAGATTGTACACGGCCGAGGCGGCCAGCATCGCCATCAGGCACATAGCGTAAATGGCGCTCGCCGTGGCCATCGGCACGCCGCGGTTCACCAGCGCCACCGCCACCAGGAGCCCCCCGCCCACCAGCGCCGCGATTATCCCTACCGCATGCACGATGCCATCGGCGGCGTGCTCGGCCCGGTTGGGGTAATGCTCGGCGAGTTCGACTTCGTCGGGCTGGAAGAGGTGCGATAGCGTCATTCTGGTGCGTCTCTTGTCGGCAATTCT
>JAEUMU010000203.1 GCA_016791325.1 Hyphomonadaceae bacterium | reverse complement strand
ACAGCGTATATCGCTTCGCTGCCGCGCGAGCCTGCGCAAGCGCCTGCAACGCCGTGATATAGCCGCGCGCGGTTGCTTCGTTGTCATAGTTTTGGTTTCGACTTGACGTGCGTGCACGTTGGGTGTTCGCTTGCGTTGTCGGAAGATACCTGCGCCTGCCGCCGGATCCCGCTCGCTAGCTCAAGCAGCACACAACACCTGGGCCACGGCGCGCGCACTTCATCTTCCCGTCCGACGAAAATCACCGCGCAGCAATGGTGCTGCAGAAGCGGGAAAGTCGTTATCGGCCGGCGTCAGGCGACGTTTCAGCGTATGGTGATGTAAGTCCGAACAAAACGGCAACGAATGCCGCGCGTGCGGTAGGGCGCATGGCGGGCCGTGTTCGGCGTTGTTAAGTTCAGCACTATGTCCGTTCGTTTGTTTGCAGCGATTGATGTGCCCGATGATATCGCCCAGCGGCTAACGGCGCTGATGAAAGGCGTGCCCGGCGCCAGCTGGCGCCCGCGTGAGAATCTGCATTTGACGCTGCGGTTCTTCGGCGAGGTGGCGGAGCCGGTGGCCGATGACATCGATGCTGAACTTGCGCAGGCCGCCGAACGCAGCGCCCCGTTCGAGCTGCAATTGAAGGGGGCGGGCGCATTTGGCGGCGCCGATCCGCACGCGCTGTGGATCGGCGCGGCAGCGAACGATGCGCTCAAGCAATTGGCGAGCGATTGCGAGCGTGCGGCGCGGCGCGCCGGGCTAAAGCCCGAAAGCCGCAAGTTCTCCCCGCACGTTACGCTGGCTTATCTCAACAACGCCGATCTAGCGCGCGTGCATGCGTTTGAATCGCGCCTCGGCTTGTTTGAAACCCACCCCTTCCTCGTGGAGGGGTTCGGGCTTTATTCGAGCCACGTGCGCAAAGGCGCTCCGAGCCTTTACAGGCTCGAAGCGGAGTATCCTTTGCGCGGCTGGCGCAGTTTATGACGTCGGGGCGGGTTGGGGCTGTTGCGGCGCAGGCGGCGCCTGATCGCGCACCATGGTAGCCGGCGGCGGGGTCGGACCCATCGCACAGCAGCGTACTTGAACCTCAAGCACTTGGCTGTTGAAGCGGCATTCTGTGTCGCTCACTGACCGCAGGATAGCCATGCCGCCAGCGCGCGTGGTGTAGCGCGTTTGCGTGCAGCCGGTCAGCGTGTAGCCGGGATCGCACGTGCCTGCGCGGGTGCGGTTCATTGTGCGTGTGACGCAGGTGATTTCACGGCTCATCGCCGCGTCGGCGGTTTGCTGCGCGCGATTGGCGACGCCGAACACTTCCGCGATGCGCTGGCCGAGGCTGGCGCGCACTTCTTCTGTGTCTGCGTGTTGCTTACAGATATCGGTGTCGGCGCGGCCGGGGTCGGCGGCGCACCATTGGGCGATAGTCATGTCGCCGGTGCGATTGGCGCAGGCGCCGAGGGTCAACCCCAAGACGGCCAAGGCCACAAATGAAACGATGCGCATTCTGGCGCCTCTCCTTTACAGTGGCCCCCGCCGGTATCCGCAAACCCCAAAGCCGAAAACGGGTCAACCCATGTCGCGGTTCCGGAGAATCCAAAGTCTGTGTCAGCGTTTGGCGAACCGAGGCAACCGTTGGGCATTGCAGGGATTCTTCCGCTTCTGAAAAATTGGCAAGGTTGGCGCGTGAGGCATTGCGCCCGCTCACTAGGCGTGCGCGGGTTTGCGGCTAAGTTGATTGAATTGGCAGCGAGGAGGCACGGCATGATGATGCGCTGGGCGATAGCAGCGGCGGTTTTGGGCCTTGCAGCATGCGCCTCTGCGCCGCCGCCCCAAAGCGAGCGCGCGCCGCCGCCGCCAACTGCTGCTGCGCCAACGCCGCCCCTTCAAGCCGCACCGGCGCCAGCGCCAGCGCAAACGCCTTCCGCTTCAGCCAGCGATAGCGGCGACATCACCATTCCGGGGCAGGTGGAGCAGCAAGTGCCGGCCCCGCGTGGCGACCCGCGCACCCAGGCGCAGCTCATGGAAGACATCCGCAACTGGGATACATGCGTGATGCAGGTGCAAAGCCAGGCGAGCAGCAATCCAACGCGCCCGGCGCTCGACTCGCCGGAAGACTACTGCGCGCAGGCGCTCGGCCAATCTAACCGCACGGCGGTGCCTGCGCGGCGATTGGAGCAGCGGCGCTAATCCGCCTCGTCCAACAAGGTGTCCATGGCTTCGTCGCTGAGGCCGAAATGGTGGCCGATTTCGTGCACCAGGACGTGGGCGACGAGGTCCGCGAGCGCGACATCGCCGCGATCGATCCATTCATCCAGAATGGCGCGGCGATAGAGGAACACCATCGGCGTTTCCGGCGCTGGCTGGGTGATGGAGCGGCGGGTGAGATCGACGCCGTGATAGAGGCCGGTGAGTTCGAAGGGGTCTTCCAGGCCCATATCGGCGAGGATTTGCTCGTCGGCGAAATCCTCGATGCGGAAAATCACGTCGCCAGCCATGTCGCGGAAGGGCCGCGGAAGGGCCTCCCAAGCCTCACGCGCCATGCGGTCCAGATCGTCGAGAGTGGGGGGGAGATCGGCCATGCCCCCGCTTAGCATCCGGGCTGTTCGGCGGAGCTTAACAAATTGGTGACGCTAGCGTCATTTTTCTTGAAACCGGCTTTTCCCTCGGCTATTGTGCGGGATCAAAATAATCGCCCGCGCCGCAAGCGCGGCCCATTGGGAGTGACGACGCGATGGCCGATTCCGCCGCCCCTATCCGCCAGATCACCAAGGACAATGTGTACGACGCCGTCGCGCCGACCGATTTCGGCGCGATGCTCGACGTTGAACGCCACCTCAACCGCTCCAGCGCGTTCGACAAGATCATTTCGGCGACGCACGATCATTTCTGGGATCCGCTGGACAAGAAGTACATCGACTTCGAGGACGACTTCGATCCCGACACCACGGACTTCGTGCCCGATCACATGGTGCCTGCGCTACAGACGGACTATGTGAAGAACCATTTCGCCGACAAGCCGGCCGATCTGCTGCGCTTCAAGAGCCAGATGGCGCGCTGGCAGATGTCGGCGATTCTGCACGGTGAACAGGGAGCGCTCAACCTTTCGGCTTCGCTTTGCCACGTGCTGCGCGATCCAGGCGCACAGGAATATGCCGCGAACCAATGCCGCGAAGAAGGCCGCCACGTCACTGCGTTCGCCAAATACATCCGCGCGCGCTGGGGCAGCCCGCTGCCCTGTGGGGCGGTGCTGGCGACGCTGCTGCAGGAAATCGTGCACGCGCCGGAAGTTTATAAAAAGATCGTCGGCATGCAGATGCTGGTGGAGGGCCTAGCCATGGGCGCCTTCGCTTCGATCTTTAAGGAATGGAACGATCCGCTGGCCAAGCGGCTGACGCAGCTGGTGATGACCGACGAAGCATTTCACCACAAATTCGGGAAGATCTGGGCCGATCGCACGATCCCGAAACTCTCTCAGGAAGAGCACGAGATTGTAGAGAACTGGGCCGCGCATTGCTTCCAGACGCTGCTGTTTAATCTCGTAGCGCCGCACCAGATGACGGCAATCTATGAGCAGTTCGGCCTAGATCCGCAGAAGGTGATGGAGGGCTTCCAGGAAGTCGCGACCGACGAAGCGCGCCGCGAGCACATGAAGGAAGCGACCAACATCTTCCGCGTGCTCGTGAAAACGCTGTGGAACGCCGGCATCATCACCGAGCGCACGGCTCCGTTCTACGCGACCTATGTGAACTTTGAAGAGTTCAAGGCCGAAGGCGAAGACATGGTGGGCGACGCGATCGCCGAAGACGGCATCAAGTATCTCCAGACCATCAATTTCGGCATCAATGCTGGCGCACTGAATGATGTGAAGGCCAGCGCGATCGCCGCGGAGTAAAGTCTGCGCACGCAAATGCAGAGCGCCCCGCCATCGCTGGCGGGGCGTTTTGCTTTTAGGGTTGCGCCGGGGGCTGAGCGGGCGCCTGGGGTTGAGCGCCGGTGACGCTGTCGAGTTGCTGAAGATTCTCACTGACGGCGTTAGCCGCGGCGTGCGGGTCGATCAGCTGGTAGCCGGGCGGCACGCCGAATAACGCAGCATCTTGCGGCCCGCGTTGTAGCGACGTGGCTTCCCACAATACGCGCCCAGCTTCGCTCACGCGCAGCACAACTCCGTCTTCGGTGATGCACGCGGTGCGCTCGACACCGGCTTGGGGCGCTTCGCGCGGACGCCATTCGTGCCCCGCTTCGCCAGCGACATTGCAACGCCCGACATGACGCGCATGATCGCCGCCAAGCGCCGCCCACGCGGTTTCGAGCGGCTGGGGTGCGTCGGCGTTGGGAATTTGAACAGCGACGCCCGCGACGGGCGGCGCGACGGGCGCGGCGGCGCCGGGTTGAGCTGGATTGGCCGGCTGCGCGAGCGGCGTTTGGCCAGGCGGGATGGCCGGCGATGTCGTAACCGGCGTTTGGCTGGTGGGATTGAGCACGTAGGCGGCGTTGGTGGATTCGTCGAACACAACCGTCGCCTGGCCGAGTTGCGGCAGCGTTGCTTCGACGCGCATTTTGGGCCCGTCACGATAGATCACGGTGCGTGTGGGCGCGCCGCCGGCGGCGGGTGTCGTCATGCCTTCAAGCCGATAGGAGGCTTGGCCGAACTGGGGATAGGAAGGCGCGCCGATGCCGCACGCCGATAGCATCGCAGCCGCGCTAAGCGCGGCGAGCAGGGTCACACGGCGCATGGGAATCTCCTCTTTTACACCGCGTGCGAACGCTTTGGCGTGGGCGCCTGTTCCGCCGTGCTTGTTCCCGCTTCGCCGCCATGGAAGGATAGCCCCGCCATGACTGCGCCGTTGCCATTCTCGCGCCCAGACATGACCGCCGCGCTCGCGCGCGGGGTCACGCGCGTTCTCGGAGACCACGGGCTAGCATCGGTGTTGGAGGTGCCGCTGGCGAACGGGCGCCGCGCCGACGTGATGGGTCTCACGCAGAACGGCGAAATCTGGATCGTCGAAACCAAATCCTGCTTGGCCGATTACAGCGTCGACAGCAAATGGCCCGATTACATGGAGTATTGCGACCGCTTCTTCTTCGGCGTTGGCGAGGGATTTCCCCAGAACCTGATTCCAGAAGCTTGCGGTCTGATCGTGGCGGATGGTTTCGGCGGCGCGATCCTGCGGCAGAGCCCAGCACGCGTGCTGGCGGGGGCGCGGCGCAAAGCGGTGACGCTGTTGTTCGCGCGCCTGGCGGCGCAGCGACTTGGCGGCGCTTAGCGCGCGGTGTGCGCCAGCGTGGCGCAGACATCTTCATCGGCGATCCGCGCGACGGCGGCGTAGGCT
>JAEUMU010000194.1 GCA_016791325.1 Hyphomonadaceae bacterium | reverse complement strand
ACCTTGTATTTCGCAAGCGCGCTGAACGGTCTTGAGCTTTGGGCTCAGGGCGTAGGCGTGTGCGCGCTCTCTCGCGGAGGCGGAATGGGCTGATCCCATTCCGAAAGTTCGGTCATTCGAACCCCTCCCGAGCCAACGCTCCGGAGGGGTTTTTGTTTTCCAGCCTCTCCGAAGCCTTTGTCATGGGGAAAACGAGAGGAGAGTTTCGATCATCCAGGTGGTGAAGGCGCGGCGTTCTTCGCAAAAAGCCCGCGCCGCCCATTCCCCTGGGTGCTAGCATTGCCGGTGGTGAAGAGAACGAATACGTCGTCACAAGCCGCTCCGTAGCGCGGCCCACACGGCGGACGTTATGCGTACCGTGGAGGGCGCCCCGACAGGGTGTTCGTGACGCGGGTTCGGGCGGAAGCTCTGCGCTGACGTTTTGCCGTGCTTCGTTCTTGCCTGTTCCCCGGCGAACAAACCCCGATCCGGTGGTGAAGAAGTCTGTTTCTTCGTTTCCACGAACGAGGTCGCGGGTGCGAATCCCGCCAGGTCCAACATTTGAGGGCCTGTAGCTCAGCAGGAGAGCGCGTTTGCCGCCTCGGCGGCGTCTCAGGTTTCGCCTGTTCCCCGGATCGGTTCGGTGTTGCCGCGTTGGTGGTGAAGACGTCTGATACTTCGCTGTTAACGACGGGGTCGCGGGTTCAAATCCCGCCGCACCCAAAATGGGTGCGTAGCTCAGTGGTAGAGCACGTGCCGCTGCGGTCTTGGCCGCGGCGGCGTGGCAGGCGGCGCCTGTTCCCCAACGCGGCATCAAGCTTGGCGGCGCCGGACGCGGCGGGTTCTCCCTTCGCGCCGGCTGTCGCCGTCCGAGGTCAATCGGTGGTGAAGATGTGCGCTACTTTTTTGAGAGAAGGCGCCTCGCCGCCGGCGATGCGGGCATCGAAGCGTTCCCCGGTTGGCGTTTTTGCTGGCGGCAATCGCCGCTACGTTGAAGATGGCAAGGAAATTGACGGTGAGGTGAGATGGCGACGATCAACAAAGCCAAGAGCGTGCGCACGCACGAGCGCGCCAAGGGGCGCGCCTTCACGCCTGAGCAGGAGCTGCGCCGGGCGTTGATGAATTGCATGCTCTGGGAAGACCAGTTCTATGAGGATGGCGTCTCGATCGCTGAACGCATTGGCGCGCTGGTGGCCAAGGTGAAACCAGAGGCGGTGGCGGCGATGGCGGTGGAGGCGCGCGAGCAGATGAAGCTGCGCCATGCGCCGCTGCTGATCGTGCGCGAAATGGCCCGCCTTGAGACTCATCGCGGCCTGGTGGCCGATACGCTTGAGCGCGTCATCCAGCGGCCTGACGAGATGACGGAGTTTCTCGCCATCTACTGGGCCGACGCCCTGGGGCCGATGCAACAGCGCAAAGCGCGCGCCGTTTCCGCGCAAGCCAAGAAGGGGCTGGCGCGGGCGTTCGCCAAGTTCGACGCCTACCAGCTGGCGAAATATGATCGCGACGGCGCCGTGCGTTTGCGCGACGTACTGTTCATCACTCACGCCAAGCCTAAGGACGCCGCGCAGGAAAAGATCTGGAGACAGCTGATCGACGGCAAGCTCGCCGCGCCTGATACGTGGGAGGTTTCTCTATCCGGCGGGGCGGACAAGAAGGAGACGTTCGAGCGACTGATTGCGGAGAACAAGCTCGGCGCGATGGCGTTGCTGCGCAATTTGCGCGGCATGCTGCACGCCAAAGTCCCGCGCAAGACGATCGCCAAGGCGCTCGAAGCGATGCGCACCGATCGCGTGTTGCCGTATCGCTTCATCGCGGCGGCCCGCCACGCGCCGGAGCTGGAGCCCGAGCTTGAGACGGCGATGTTCGCTTCGGTGAAGGGCCACGAGACGCTGCCGGGCAAAACCATCCTGTTGGTCGATGTTTCCGGCTCGATGATGGCGCCGGTCTCCGGGCGCTCGGAAATGTCGCGACTGGATGCGGCGTGCGGGTTGGCGGTGCTGGCGCGCGAAATCTGCGACGAGGTGGAGATTTTCACGTTCTCGAACGACGTGAAGAAGATTCCGCCGCGCCGGGGCTTCGCTTTGCGTGATGCGATCCTCAACTCGCAGCCTCACGGCGGCACCGAGCTTGGCAAGGCGGCCAAGCACGTGGACGCCAAAGGCGCGCGCCTGATCGTGTTCACCGACGAACAGTCGCATGATCGCGTGGAGGCGCCGAAGGGCGCCGGCTACATGGTCAATGTCGCGTCGTACCGGCACGGCGTCGGCGATGGCGATTGGCGGCGCGTCGACGGCGTCTCGGAGAAGATCCTCGATTGGATCATCGCCACCGAGAATGCCTGACGGCCATACCCGCGGCTGCGCTGAGCCGGCCGCGGGTATGGCGTTACGCGAGTAACCTTTCGTTCACCGCAAATCGCAGAACTTTAATCGCAAGCGTCGTTGCGTGGCCGATATGTGCGGCGGCGCGATGTGGGAGCGCGTAATGTCTGCGTTGCGAAAGTACAGACCCCTGCAGGCCCATCTGGAACGCCGGGGCGGTCGGCCGGAAATGCTCAGTTTCGAGGACATTGAAGACATCATCGGCAAGCCCTTGCCTGAGAGTGCGGTCAAGCATCGTTCGTTCTGGGCCAACGACAATTTGGAAAACGGGCACGCCCGCGCCTGGACGCGCGCGGGGTATCGCGTGGCCTATCTCGATCGGGAGCAGAAGGTGGTGCGGTTCGAGCGCACGCGTTAGCCTTCGCCGCAAGTGCCGCCCCTTAGGCCGTTGCGTCCGCGCAGCGAACCGCCGATGATGCGCCCTAGAGAGGTTCATCATGCGGCGATTGGCGGCGGTGTTGGCGCTGGCGGCCCTTGGGGCGTGCGGCGAGGTCAACGAAGTGGACGGCGGGAAGGGCGCGGATGGCGCGCCCGCCAGCGGCTACACGCTTGAGGTTCGCGCCGATCCGGGCCAGCAGACCTATCTGATCACGACGCCGGAGGGACGCACAGTGGGCGCGCGCGCCGCCGAAGGCGCCTCCATGATGATGGATGAGCGGCGCGCGAGCGCGCTGTTCGCCGATCCGCCTTCGTTTGCGGCCTCGGCGCCGGAGGTCATGGCGCTTCGCCTGCCGGGTTTCGATCTCAGCATCGGCGCCGAGGAGGAGAACGCCGAGGGCGATAATGGCCGCGTGCATCTCTCGCTTGGCCGGGCAGGCCAGGGCGTGCAGGTGTTCGCCGATGAAGGCGGCCCCGGCGATGAGGACGACCGCGCCTATGTGCGCATCAGCGGCGCCGATGAAGCGACAGTACGCGATTTCATATCAGACGCTGACAAGTTGTCGGCCGACGTGCGCGCGGAAATGCTGGCTGCGCTGGGCCTTTCCACGCCGTAATCCGAAGACCAATAAGCGCCAGCAACGAACGCCGCCGCTGCGATCGCGAACACGCTGATCGCAGCGAGCACGCCGGCCACGCCGCCGCCGTGTTCGGTGTCGCGCTGTTTTTGACGGCGCGCGTTGGGGTCGTGATGCACTACCATGGCGAATCAACGGGCGCCTGCCGTGCAGGTTCCCATGCAGACTGCTGAGGGGAGTCATGCGCAAGGGGATGTGCGCGGCAGGCGCCGCGCTCAGCGCGTTCGCGTTGGCCGTCGCGCCCGCGGATGCCGAAGAAGGCATGTGGACGTTCGATAATTTTCCCGCGCAGCGCATGCGCGCGGAGCTGGGCTGGGCGCCGGACCAGCCATGGCTTGACCGCGTTATGGCCGCTAGCGCGCGCATACCCGGTTGCTCCGCATCGCTCGTGAGCGGGCAGGGCCTGGCGCTCACCAACCACCATTGCGTAATCGCCTGCGTGCAGGCGCTCTCGGATGCGGCCAACGATTACCTGGCCAACGGCTTCATGGCGCGCCAGCGTGAGCAGGAAGCGCGCTGCCCAAGCCTGACGCTGCAGACGCTCGCGAGTATTGAAGATGTCACCGCGCGTATCGACGCGGCCACAGCCGCCGTGGCGCCGGAAGCTTTCGCCGCGGCGCGCGACGGCGAAATCGCGCGGCTGCAGCGGGCCTGCAACGGCGGAGGCCAACGCTGCGAGGTGGTGACGCTTTATCAGGGCGGGCGCTATGCGCTTTACACTTACCGCTACTACGACGACGTGCGGTTGGTGTTTGCGCCTGAGCATGCGATGGCGGCGTTTGGCGGCGATGACGATAACTTCCAGTTTCCGCGCTATGGCTTGGATTTCGCGTTTCTGCGACTCTATGAGGGCGGCGCGCCGGCGCTGACGCCCAATCACCTGGCGTTGCGCTTCACGCGCGTGGCCGATGATGAGGTGGTGCTGGCTGCCGGAAATCCCGGCGCCACATCGCGGCTGCGTACGGTGGCGGAGCTGGTGTTCGAGCGCGACGTGCACTTGCCATGGCGCCTTTCGATGCTCGGCGCGGCGCGCGATCGGGTGCGCGCGTATGCGGCGCAGGGCGCCGACCAGGCGCGCCAGAGCGCAAGTACGCTGCAGAGCCTGGAGAACATCCACACCGTTCTGGCGGGTCGCTTGGCGGCGCTGAATGACCCAACGCAATTCGCCCATGCCGGCGCGCGCGAAGAAGATTTGCGTGCGCGCGTGGGGCGCAACGCCGCCGCACAGCGCGAGGTGGGCGAGGCCTGGGCCGAGGTGGAGGCTGCGCAGGCGGCCAATCGCGAGCTGTTCTATTCGTATCAATTGCTTGAGCTGCGCGCGGCGGAAGGCTCGCAATTGTTTGCATGGGCGCGCGACATTGTGCGCGCCGCCGCCGAGCGCCAACGCCCTTCAGCCGAGCGTTTGCCGCGTTACGCGGCTGCGAGGCTGCCAGCGCTCTCCCAAACGGTGACGGCCAATCGCGGCGTGGCGCCGGGCCTGGAGCAGATTTATCTCGAAGTCTGGCTCAACGGCGTGGCAGCGCACGCGCCGGCTGATGTGCGCGCACGGATGCTCGGCGTGGAGACGCCGGCTGCGGTGGCGGCGCGACTGGCGCAGTCGCAGCTGGCTGATCCGCTATTTCGCCGCCAGCTTTGGGAAGGCGGCGCAAGCGCCGTCGCCAGCTCGAGCGATCCGCTGATCGCGCTGGTGCGGAGCATGGATGGCGAAGCGCGGCGTGTGAGAGCGCGCTACCAGACCGAGGTGGATGGCCCCGTGGCCCGCGCGCATGAGCGCATCGCGCGCGCGCGCTTTCACGCTTTCGCCACCACCCAATACCCTGACGCCACATTCACGCCGCGGCTTTCGTTCGGCCGCGTGGAAGGCTGGACTGAAGCTACGGGGCGCGTCTATGCGCCCTATACGCGCGTCGGCGGGCTCTACGATCGCGCCAATAGCGGTTCGCCTTACACGCTGACGCCGGCCTGGGCCGATGCGCGGGCGCGCCTCGACTCCGATACCATTTTCAACCTCACCTCAAGCATCGACATCAGCAACGGCAATTCGGGCAGCCCGCTGCTTGATCGGGAGGGACGGATCGTCGGCGTTGTGTTCGACGGCAATACGCACATGCTGGGCGGGGAGTATTACTATGACCCGGCGCTGAACCGCGCCATCAGCGTGGCCTCCACCATCATCCACGCCGCGCTGGTGAACGTGTACGGCATGGATGGCTTGGTGGCGGAGCTGGAAGCGCCCTGAGCGTTACCAAATCTCGATGCGATCGGCCGGCGCGAGGTAAAGCGCGCGCTCGGGCGTGACGTTGAAAGCGTCGTACCACGCATCCATGTTGCGCACAGTGCCGTTGCAGCGGAACAGCGCCGGCGAGTGCGGATCGGTCAGCACTTGGTTGCGCAAGGCTTCATCGCGAATCTTGGAGCGCCAAGCTTGCGCCCAGCCCAGGAAGAAGCGCTGTTCGCCGCTATACCCTTCCAGCACAGGCGCCGGCCTGCCGCCGAGCGAAAGCCGATAGGCATGCAGCGCCACCTGCAAGCCGCCATTATCGCCGATGTTTTCGCCTGCCGTGAGCCGGCCGTTCACATGCAAGTCAGGCAGCGCTTCGTAGGCGTCATATTGCGCCGCGATGCGGTCGACCAAGGTTTGGAACGCGGCAACATCGGCGGGCGTCCACCAATCGCGCAGCACGCCCCGCGCATCGGACTTTGATCCCTGATCGTCGAAGCCATGGCCCATTTCGTGGCCGATGACGCCGCCAATAGCGCCGTAATTCACCGCCGCGTCTGCGTTAGGATCGAAGAAGGGTGGCTGCAGGATCGCGGCTGGAAACGTGATGACGTTCATCACCGGATTGTAGGAAGCGTTCACCGTTTGCGGCGTGAAATTCCACTCTCCCTTGTCAACCGGCCGGCGCAGGCGGTCACGCTGGAAGGCGTCATTGAACAAGGTGATGCGTTTGGCGTTGCCGTATGCGTCGCCACGGCGGACATCGAGCGCTGTGTAGTCGCGCCACCGATCAGGATAGCCGATACGCGGAATGAAGGCGGCGAGCTTTTCGCGCGCCACCACTTTGGTTTCCGGCGACATCCAAGACAGCGTGTCGATGCGCTGGCCATAGGCGGTGCGCAGGTTTTCCACGAGCTCCAGCATTTGCGCTTTGGCTTCCGGCGGGAAATGCCGCGCGACGTAAA
>JAEUMU010000181.1 GCA_016791325.1 Hyphomonadaceae bacterium | reverse complement strand
CATGAAGGAAGCCGACCGCGCGCGCGCCGCGGCCCGGGCCGGGCTGCCCCCCCACCCCGCGCCGCTTCCCCGGCCAGCGTCGTCCTCGCGATCGGGTGCAATTCTTCGCGGCCCGCAAGCTCCGTTCGGCGGCCTCAAACTCGCCCACCTCGCTCCAGTACGGCCAAGCGAGGCTTACATCCTCCACCTGCGCAATCGCTGCACGCCCCTCCGCACGCAGACCCCGCCCTTCATAGGCCAGCGCCACACTCACGCGCGCAGCGTCTCGCCGCGCGTCCGCCTCCATACGCTGCAGCGCCAAACGCGCCACCGCCGGGCTCGCGGCCACATAGCGCCACGCATCGGCCGGATAGGCGAACGCCTCCGGCGCTGCGCCAAACCAATAAAACAACTGCAGTTCGGTTTCGCCTGGCTGCACCGCCAGCTCATCCTCTGGAGAAGCGCCAGCCGCCTCGCGCCGCGCGGCTTCGGCGGTGGCGCGCATCTGCGCAAACCATTGGTGCTCATCCTCGCCCAGGCCAAGATTCGCATCGTCCAGCCCCAGCCGGATCATCGCGCTCATCACCGCCGCGCTGTTGCTGCTGTCGCCGCGCCATCCGCGCGCGCCGACCCGCAACAGGCAAGGCCCCGGCGCCGGCGCGTGTTCGCACGCCAGCGCTTCGCCAATGCTGGCGCGGACCGGATCGGGGCCACGTTGCTCAGGGGCGCTCGCGCAGGCGCCAAGCACCAGCGCCGCCACAACCAAAAGCCGCCGCATGATCCCCCCACTTGGCGCAAGGATCGTAGGGATTTCCCCGGGGCGCAAGCCGCGCCCGGCGCGCTCACCGATAAATTAAGTGGCGCGCGCGCGCCTGCGCCCACGCCGCTTCATCGGGCGCGGTCAGCGCGTCCAAATCCCCCGGCGCGGCGGCGGCGTCGTCCACCCATTCGCGCAGCAGCGGCGACCCATTGATCACGTCGATCGGCAACTTTCCGAACGCGTACTCATAGGGAAAATCGCGCCACAGTTCATAAGCTGGATAGAGCCGCCGGATCGCCTTGAACGCCAGCGCCTGCACCCGCCAAGGCTTGAAGGCGGCGTGATCATAATGCGTGGGATCCTCGACATGGATCTGCACCCCGCTGCACAGCTGCTTCGCGTGCTTGTGAAACGTCGGCTCGAAGAAGCATTCCCGCAGCACGCAGCCGTGCAGCCAATCCGGCGCCAGCGCGTGCATCTGCGCCATCACATCGCGCGCGACAATATCGGGCGCGCCGAACAGCTCCAGCGGCCGTGTCGTGCCGCGGCCCTCGCTCAGCGTTGCGCCTTCCAGCATCACGGTGCCGGCATAAGCGCGCGCCATCCATAAATTGGGCGCGTTCGGCGAAGGGTTCACCCACGTCCGCTCGCCGATCGGCCATCCATAGCCGGGCGCGGCATCCGGCGCGTAGCCCTCCATTTCGATCACGCGATAAGCCACATCGAGCTTGTAGTGGGCGATGAACCAATGCCCCAATTCGCCCAGCGTCAGCCCATGGCGCATCGGCATCGGCCCCGCGCCCACGAAACTTTCCCAGCCCGCACGCAGCGTCAGCCCTTCGATCGGCCGCCCCGCAGGATTGGGCCGGTCCAGCACCCATACTTCTTTGCCGTGCTTGGCCGCTTCTTCGAGCATGTAAAGCAGCGTGGTGATGAACGTGTAGATGCGGCAGCCCACATCCTGCAGATCAATCAGCACCACATCGAACGTGCTCATCATCTGGCCCGTGGGCCGGCGCACTTCGCCATAGAGCGAAAACACCGGAATCCCGTGCAGCGGATCGGTATAATCCGCGCTCTCGATCATGTTGTCTTGTTTGTCGCCGCGCATGCCGTGCTGCGGCCCGAACGCCGCCGTGACGTTCACATCGCTCAGCGCCGCCAGCGCATCGAGGGAATGCGTCAGATCTCGCGTCACCGAAGCCGGATGCGCCACCAGCGCCACGCGCTTGCCCGCCAGCGGCTCGCGCAGCTTCGCATCTTCCAGCAACCGCTCAATGCCGAACTTCATGGCAGCTCCAACACAAATCCGTCCGCGTGGTGAAAATCCGGTTTGCCTGGCGGATGCTTCAGCGCCCAATAGGATTTCGCGCCGCTTGTCTCCTCGATCACCGCCGAGAGCGCGACGCGCCACAGTCCCGCCTCGCCCGGCGCCACCGCCGCCTCCAGCGTAAGCGCATCCGCAGCGGTCTCCGCCTCAATCAGCAGCGGCGCCACCTCGAAATCGCGCATGCCGGCCCGGTAGTCCTCGAACGCGTAAGCCGCCCAGCGCGTGGACGGCGCGAAGTTGAACTCGCAATAGCGCGCGTCGCCGCCGCGCACGAACGCCTCGAAGCAGGTCTCGCGCCAAAGCCCGTCGGCTCGCTCGGCATAGGCCGGCGCCGGCACGAGCACGTCCTCCAGCCGCCCCCGCAAGCTGTAGCGCAGCCGCAGCACCGCGCCCGCCCGTTCGGCGTCCACCTCGATCGCCGTCACCGCCGCGCAGGGCGTGTTCGGATGTGGCCTTAACTCAACCCGCATGGCGCGACCCTAAACGCGATCCCCTTTAACAACCTGTGCCTTCGACAGAACGGCCCCAGCGTGCTATCCGCCGCGCCGCCATGAACGTCGCCTCACCCTTCCTGCGCGAGATCACTGCGCGCGGCCAATTCCACCAATGCACTGATTTGCAAGGCTTGGATAAGGCCGCCCTTGCCGGCGTCACCGGCTATATCGGCTTCGATATGACGGCCCCGTCCCTGCACGTGGGCAACCTGACGCAGATCATGTTCCTGCGCCGCCTGCAGCAGGCCGGCGGCAAGCCGATCGTGCTGCTCGGCGGCGGCACCACCCGCGTCGGCGATCCTTCCGGCAAGGAGGAAATGCGCCAGCTTCTCTCCGAGGAACAGATCGTCAAGAACACCGCCTCTATCCGCGGCACGTTCGACAAATTCCTGAGCTTCGGCCCCGGCAAATCAGACGCCATCCTGGTCGATAATTCCGAGTGGCTGCTGAAGCTCAATTACCTCGATTTCCTGCGCACGGTCGGCCGCCACATGAGCGTCAACCGCATGTTGACGATGGATTCCGTGCGCCTGCGCCTCGAGCGCGAACAGCCGATGAGCTTCATCGAGTTCAACTACATGATCCTGCAGGCCTACGATTTCGTGGAGTTGAAGCGGCGCTACAATTGCGACCTGCAGATGGGCGGCTCCGACCAGTGGGGCAACATCGTCAACGGCGTCGAGCTTGGCCGGCGCATGGAGAGTTACAATCTCTTCGGCCTCACCCAGCCGCTCATCACCACCGCGAGCGGCGCCAAAATGGGCAAGACGGCCGATGGCGCCGTGTGGCTCAACGCCGACATGAAGAGCCCCTATGACTACTGGCAATACTGGCGCAACGCCGAGGATGCCGATGTCGGGCGTTTCCTGCGCATCTTCACCGATCTGCCGCTGGATGAAATCGCGCGCCTCGAAGCGTTGCAAGGCGCTGAGATCAACGACGCTAAAAAAGTGCTCGCCACCGAAGCCACGGCCCTGCTGCACGGGCGCGATGAAGCCAACAAAGCCGCCAGCGCCGCGCAAGCCACCTTCGAGCAAGGCGTGACGTCCGCGGATTTGCCGAGCTTCCCCGTCACCGCCGCCGAACTTGACGAAGGCCTGCGCGTCGCCGCCGCGTTCGTGCGTGCGGGACTGGTGGCCTCGAACGGCGAAGCCAAGCGCCATATCGCCGCTGGCGCATTGCGCGTGAACGACGCCCCCATCGCCGACGAAGCCGCCACGCTCACGCACGCGCACGTCATCAACGGCGCCATCAAACTCTCGCTCGGCAAGAAGAAGCACGCGCTGCTCAAGCTCTAACCGCTTCCCGGGCCTGGCGTGCGCCAGCACGCGCAGAACCCAGGCCGCCCCCCGTGACGAAGCCTTGCCCGCGTCCGCCGCCGCCACGGCCCCCCGGCGCCCGCCTCGCTAAGGCGCGCCTGCTTCCGCCATAGGGGCCACCGCGCCTTCTTGCGCATCGCCTTCGCCCACGGGCTCCGGCGGCGCAGTGCGCGGCTGTATCGGCTCGAAGATGCGGCGCAGAATGCCAGGCGTCAGCGCCGAGATCGGGTTGACGCTCACGCGCGGCTCAGCAGCGCGGCCATTGATCGCGTAGGTCATGCCGAACACGCCTTCGCCGCGCCGCGACACCAGCAGGTCGCCGATCACCGGCACATTGCCCAGCATTGAAAGGTTCAGCACCGGCGAAGGCGCCACCACGCCGTCAATGCTCAGATTATCGCGCCGCATGTCGTAGGCGCCCGCGCCCGTCAGGCCCAGCGAGGGCCCCGTCATGCGCCCATCGCTGAAGCTCAACTGGTTGTTGGCGTAAGCCATGCGCGCATCGAGCGCGGTGAAGCCAATGCCGTCGCCGTTGAGCATTTCCACCAGCCCCGTGAGCGAGCCCGCCGAAGACAAAAGCCGCGCCATCGCCGGCAGCCGCACCACTTGGAAATCGCGCATGCGCACGGTGAAATTCGCACGATTGGAAGCACCCACCAACCAGTCGCCGTCCGCGCTCGCCGTCCCGCCGACGACGTTTTCCGCCCCCGTCAGCGCCCTCACGGCGAAGCCTGCGTCGTCGGAGCGGAACCGCAAGCGCCCTTGCGGATCGGTCGGGCGCGGGCCCATCGCCAGCGAGAATGAACCGCCGTTCGGCGTGCGACCCTCCGCGGAAAGCAAACGCAGCACCGACCCCGTCGCCGCGAGATCGACGCGCGCATCGCTCAGCACTGCGCCCCCGCGCAGGCGCAGGCGATCCACAACAACATTGGCGCGCAGTGGCGTGGGTGCGCTTGGCTGGCCCGCTTGCGCACCCGGCGCGGGCGTTTCATCCGCGCCCATGAACGGGGCGGCATCGAACATCGCCCCGCGCACCGTGACGTCGAGGCCCCCGTCTTCGCCGCGGCGCGCCAGCAGGCGCGCATTGGTGCGCCCTTCTATGATGAATCTATTCGCTTCCGCTTCGGCGACGCGCCCATCCTGCGTCAACCGCATGCGGCCTTGCGCATCCATGTCGGCGCCCTGAGCGCTCACGTTCAAGAACGCCAACCCACCGTCGCGCTGGCGCTCCACGCGGAAACTCGCGCGCGCGGCCTCGCCGGCGGGCTTACTCCAGAACCCGCGCGGCGTTTGTACGGCCGCCGCCGTGAGATCGAGCTGCACCAACGCCTGATCGACGTCAAACCCGCGCCCTTCGCCGCTCACCGTCACATCAATGCGTCCACGCGCATAAGCGGCCACTGAATAGCCAAGCCGCTGCAGATCGTTGGCGTCGAACACGCCGGCGATCTGATATTCCGAAGACGCCCGCCCGCGTCGGTTCAGATATTCGGTCCAGCGTACTTCGCGAATATCGGAAGCGCCCGCCCGCACTGGCCCCGAAACCGTCACCGCGCGTTGATCGCCGCGAATGCGCATTGTCCCATTGGAGAGCGCCACCCGGCGCGAGGTCATCTGCCCAGCGAAATTGTTGATCTCACCGTCGATGTTGAAGCGCCAATCCTCAAACTGAACGTCATGCATCAACGGCCGCTGCAGCGTCAGCCGAACCGAGCCGCGCCCAGTCACCGAAGCCGCCTCCACCGGCAGGCGGTCGCCCAAGGCCAGCGGCTCCTGCAGCAACAACTCGATCATGTTGCGCGCATCGCCATCGGCTTGGCCGGAAATGCTCAGCATTCCCGGCGCGCCCTGCGATCGCAGACGCGGCGCCTCCACGCGCCCGTTCGTTATGACAAGATCGTTGATACGCGCTTCCGCGATGGTGAGATCGAAGCGATTGCCCCGCAGCACGCCCGCGCCGCGCGCGGCCTGCACCGGCGCCATGGTGGATATGTATTGCAGCGTCACGCCGCTCACATTGAAGCGCACATCCACGGCTTCGTTGCGCCACACGCCCGCCGCGTTATCGCTGGGGCGAACGTCCAGCGCGATGGTCGCATCGCTCACGCGCCCTTCGCGCAAAGCGCGTGCGAGATAGGCGCGTGTGTTCTCGCCCAGCCCGATCGGCCACGCCGCCATCACCGCGCTCACATCCACCGCGCCTGCAAGCGCGCCGTTCAACTCCACGCCTGGATAAAGCCGCCGCTCCGGCCCGGCCTCGGCCCAATAGACACGCCCGCTGGCTTCCAGCTGCCCGTCGCCCGTGTGCGCGCTAAGCCGCGTCAGCCTGATCGTGCGCCCCGCCGCCTCGATCGCGCCCACCACCTGCACGTTGGAGAACGCCACCGGTTCGGCAAACGCCGCCGGCACGGCCATGCGCATGGAAGGAAGCGTAATGTTGAATGCCGCCGGCGCATCGGGCGCAGCACGCATGATGGCGGAAACATCGCGCACGCGCACTTCGCCTTCGATGCGCGTGCGATCGCCGGCCAGTTCCAATTGATCGAGGATCAGTTCATCGCTGGCGATGTCGTAGCGCCCGCGCAGGCTGCCGCCTTCCAGCGTAAAGCGCCCGCCCGCCATATCCGCCGCGCCGCGCCCGAGCGTCATGTCGCCTTCAAACCGGGTCACGCCGCGCGCACGGTCGAGGCCGATGGAAATGTTGGCGGTCAGCGGCGCATCCAGCCCCGCGAACGGTCCCAGCGCCGCTGGCGAAAACACCGCCCGCGGGCGCACCTGCGCGGCGCCGAATTCCACCACAGCGGTCTGAAAGCGCGTATCCGTGGTGATGCGCAGTGTCGCCGGCGCCGCGCCCTCGGCGGCTTCCAGCCGCGCATCCACCTCGAGCGCCAATGTGCGTCCCTGGCGCGCCAGTTCGAGGCGCGCGTCATCGGCGCGCCAGCGCCCGCCGCCCGCTTCGTCAATCACGTTGAGCGTGGCGCCCAGCACGGTGATTTCGCGCAGCCGCCCGCCCGCGCCCACCGGCCGGAACGCCGCCTCCAGCCCATCCAGCAGGCGCGCCACGCGCGCTTCGAGGCTCATGCCCGGATCGCTCGGCGGCACAATGATGTCCGGCTGCGCGCCTTCGGGCCCGAACGCCACATGCAGCGCATGATCCGGCTTGCGCGTGAGCGTGATCTCACCGCCGCGGAATTCCGCTCCCATCAGCCGGATTTGGCCGATCACCAGCGGCAGCACGGCCAGTTCGATGCGCGCTTCATCGGCCTGCGATTGCACGCCGCCTTGTTCGTTCAGCACCCGCACGCCCACCGCGCGCAGCTCCAGCGCGTTGCGCGTCCAGGCCAGCTCAACCCGGTCAATGCTGACCGGGCGCCCGCCGCGGGCAGCGCTCAGCTCCGATTGCACGTGATCGCGGATCTGGCTCAGTTCGAGCGGGCCCTGGCTCAGCCGCCACCAAGCCACGCCAAGCCCGATCGCCAAGGCCGCCACCAGCCCAAGCACAATTTCGACAGCAATGAGCGTCGAGCGGCGAATCATCCGCGCCTCTCCGCCGCCCCGGGTCTATCTCTAGCCTCGGAAACGCCTAAGGCGCAAAGCCTCGCCCCAGCGCCGCCCCCCTTGGCGCGGGCGCTGTCAGCCGGCACGCTGCCGGCCAGGAGGCAGTGGATGACCAAAACGCTCAAACCTGGCGACCCCGCACCCCCTTGGGACTTGCCAACCGCCGGCGACGGGCGCGTCAGCCTGGCTGGTCTAAAAGGCAAGCGCGTCGTCCTTTACTTCTACCCCAAGGACGACACGCCCGGATGTACAACAGAAGCCCTAAACTTCACTGAAAAAGCCCGCCAGTTCGCAACTGCGAACTGCGCGGTGGTCGGCGTCTCCCGCGATACCCCCGCCAAACATGAGAGATTCGCCGCCAAGCACGGCCTCAAGCTCATTCTCGCCTCGGACGAAGACGGCGCGGTCTGCGAGCGCTACGGCGTCTGGGTGGAAAAGACCCTCTACGGGCGCCGTTTCATGGGGATAGAGCGCGCCACCTTCTTGATTGACGAAAAGGGCCGCATCTCCCGCATTTGGCGTAAAGTCAAAGTGGCGGGCCATGCAAACGAAGTGTTGGCGGAGGTTAAGGCGCTCTGATGGCGCAACGAGGCCTTTACTTTGCGCGGGCAACTTTGGCGCGAAACTCGCAGGTTTGCCGTTAACAAGCCTGAAATTCCTGTAAACGGCAGCAAGGGCCTGTTGCAATTCGGGAGCGTTTCAGGTTGGATCGCTTTTGGCGGGGCTACACGGCAATTTTACCAAGTTAGCGGGCGGTGGCGGACAATGAGCCAGTTCGGGTCGCGAGCGCGAGCGTTCTTCGATCGCATTTTTCCTGAGCGTCAGATATACCACCGCAGCGGCGGCACGGTGCGCTACGTCTCATTGTCGCCCGGCAAGCAGGCGCTGCTGGCGCTGAGCGCGGTGGGGCTGGCCGGGTGGTGCGTTTACGCCACCACCAACACCATCCTCGACAGTCAGCAGGCGTCCGCCAGCAACACCGAGGTTGAGCGCGAACGCGCCAAATACGATCGCTGGCTGGACGAATCCCGCGCCCAGGCGGCCGCGGCCCAGGCTCAGCTTGAAGAGCGCACCCGCCAGTTTGACCGCGCCACAGCCGAATTCGAAAGCCGCCACGAAATCCTGCGTTCGCTGCTGGAATATGCCGGCGGCTCGTCGCTGCAAGTCGCCGCCGCCCGCCCGATCGAGCGTGACGGCGCGCGCATGATCATGGCCGCCTCGATCGACGAGGCTGAGCCGCGCCAGGCCCGCACGGTTTCCTCCGAGCCTTATCAGGTCACGACCGTCGGCTATCGCGCCCGCCCCGATCGTTTGGTTTCCGATCAGGACGCCACCCTCTCCGAGCTTGAGGATCAGGTGGTCGAGCGCAGCGAGCAGGTGCGCGGCGTGCTACGCCTGACGGGCGTGCCAATGTCCAGCGTCACCGGCCCCGAGGC